>CAMFPD010000009.1 GCA_945971355.1 uncultured Lachnobacterium sp. | reverse complement strand
GATTTAAACAAATTAAATGAGAATATATATAATAAGATTACAACAGTAGCTAAGGACTTAGCAGTTACCGGTGAGGCAATCGAGAGAGAATTTGGTATTCCAATTGTTAATAAGAGAATATCAGTTACTCCAATTGCACTTGTAGGTGGAGCAGCCTGTAAGACTCCGGAGGATTTTGCAACAATTGCAGATACAATGGACCGTGCAGCAAAAGCTGTAGGAGTTAACCTGATCGGTGGATATTCGGCTTTAGTTACTAAGGGAATGACAAAGGCGGATGAAATGCTTATTCGTTCTATTCCAATGGCTTTATGCCGTACAGAGAGAGTATGTAGTTCAGTAAACCTTGCATCTACAAAGATTGGTATAAACATGGATGCAGTTAAGCTCATGGGAGAAATCCTTCTTGAGATTGCAGATAAGTCTAAAGACAGAGATTCAGTTGACTGTATGAAGCTTGTAGTATTCTGTAATGCACCGGACGATAATCCATTTATGGCGGGTGCTTTCCACGGAGTTACAGAGGCGGATGCTATTATCAATGTGGGTGTATCTGGACCAGGAGTTGTAAAACGTGCCCTTGAGGAAGTTAGAGGAGAGAACTTTGAGGTTCTCTGTGAGACAATCAAGAAAACAGCATTTAAGGTTACACGAGTTGGACAGATGGTTGCACACGAGGCATCAAAGCGTCTTGGTATTCCATTCGGAATTGTCGATTTATCACTTGCACCAACTCCAGCAGTTGGAGATTCAGTAGCAGATATCCTGTGTGAAATTGGACTTGAGTATGCTGGAGCACCAGGTACAACAGCAGCGCTTGCGATGCTTAATGATCAGGTTAAGAAGGGTGGAGTTATGGCTTCATCTTATGTAGGTGGTTTGTCAGGAGCATTTATTCCTGTATCAGAGGATCAGGGTATGATTAATGCAGTGGAAGCAGGAGCGATTACACTTGAGAAGCTTGAGGCTATGACTTGTGTATGTTCTGTAGGACTTGATATGATTGCCATTCCGGGAGATACAAAGGCTACAACAATTTCAGGAATCATTGCAGATGAGATGGCTCTTGGTATGGTTAACCAGAAGACAACAGCTTGTCGTCTTATCCCTGTAATTGGAAAGGGCGTAGGAGAGACTGTAGAATTTGGTGGATTGTTTGGATATGCACCAATTATGCCGGTAAATACATTCTCATGTGATGAATTTATTAATCGTGGTGGAAGAATCCCAGCGCCTATTCATAGTTTTAAGAACTAGCCTTAATATAAGATTAAAAATAAGATTAAGTTCAAAATTAAAAGTTAAAAGTCAAAGAGATTTGTAGATATCTTCTACGGACTCTTTGATTTTTTTATCTTAGCAATACAGATGTATTATTGTACACAATATGGACATTTACAATCTGTTCTTATAGAATATAATTATAAAATGCGGAGTAAGGAAATAGGAGCAAGAAACGAAAATGAAGAAGCAGCTTACAAAAAAGGAAAAACAGCAACAGATAAAAGTTGATTCAGCTCGTGTGGTTTTTGCAGGGATTATTATTTTTATCGTGGCTGTTTTTTTGTTTGTAGGATTTAGAACGTTTACAATGTATGGAGACAACTACGTATATGAGATAGTTGAGGATGAAGATTGGTTTAATTTGGAAAAATATAGTTTGGAATAACTGTTATAATCGGAGTAACAATTGATTAGGCTAGATTTGAGATAAAAAAATAATAGGAATGAGTAAAGTTTATGAAGCGGTTAATTAAGGAAAAAGCAAACTATATATTGGTTGTTTTGTGGTTTGTAGTATATCCACTAATGATGACGGATGGCTATTTTAATGTGTCAACAACAAAAACTATTACATTTTTGATAATTACATTGTTGGCATTCTCTTATTATGCATGGAATGATTTTTCTGGATGGGTAATAAATAACAATGGGAAAATTTTACCTGATAAGAGTTTTTATAAAGAAAAATGGAACAGAACTTCATTTAGTAAAAAGTGTGGTTTGTTTTTTTTGATTTCCTGCTTTGTTTCTTTTATTTTTTCAAAGAATAAGATTGTTGCATTTTCAGGATCGACAGATTCTTATGTAGGATTGTTTTTGATAATTGTTATGGCTATTGCATATGGTGTTGTTTCAAATCATATCGCTATTAACGAGAAGACTGCTTGTATAATGGTGGTGGGTGCCGATATAGTTATAATTTTTGCATTGTTTCAATTCATGGGAGTAGATTTATTTGGACTAATTAGTGCATTAAATACAGAGTTTGACAGAGTATATAATTTTCTTTCCACAATGGGAAATACTAATCTCTATGGTCTTTATATATGTGCGATAATTTCGATTGCGATAGTTTCATACATATTAAGTGAAAATTGGAAATTCAGATGCTTTTTTGGAATTTCATCTGGAATTGGCATATGGGGGATTTTGGTTGCAAATACAGATGCGTCATATCTGGGACTTGGAGTTATGATAATAGTAATTACATCGGTATTTTTTGAGAAAAAGGAGTATTTCCTCAGAGTATTGGATATTGGTGCAATATCAGCAATCTCTGTCGTGATTATAAAAGTGATATATGAAATGAGCAAAAATGCCAGAGGCAGATCTGCAATTACAAGATTAATCATGAATCAATCTGCACTTGTATATATTGGAATTGCTATCGCATTTATTATATTTAGAATTGGCTTTAAGAAATTCGTAAATAAAGAAAAGGTATATAAAATTATTGATACGGTGATTTGCATTGTATGGGGAATTACAATTGCTGGATTCGTTTTTGCGTTTGTGTATTTTTCGGTAATAAATAGAGAATTTACTTATCATGGGTTTGAAGAAATTCTAAGATTTGACAAAAAATGGGGAACCGACAGAGGATATGTCTGGACATGGCTTTGGACATTGTTTTGTGATGCTGGAATAATACAGAAACTGTTTGGTGCTGGTCAGGGAAGTGTTGCAATAATTTTGAGTGAAAAATATGGAAGAGAAATGTTTGTTGGATTAGGATATTTCTTTGAAAATGCTCATTGTGCATACTTGCATATATTATCTACACTAGGATTATTCGGACTAGTGTCATATGTCATATTTTTGATTTCAAGTATCATTCAGGCGTTTAAGGCAAAGGACTATAGAATAGCAATAGCAATTGCACTTATTGTCTATGCTTGTGTGGATATTGTAACCGTTACAAGACCAAATACGATAGTAATTTTGTCATTATTATTGGCAATGTGTCAAAAAAAAATAGAAGAATAAATTGGGGATTACATAATGAAAAAGGGGATTAGAATACTTTTTAACATACTATTGGTAAGTGTTTTATTAGTGGGACACATTTCCTGCCATTCGACAGTATATGCGAATGGAATGAACGAAAATTCAAAGAGTGATGAGTCTGTTGAGATTACTTCAAAAGCAGTAATTCTTGCCAATCTGGATAGTGGTGAAATAATTTATGAAAAAAATGCTGATGATGTGTTATATCCAGCCAGTATTACAAAGTTAATGACAGCTATGATTGTTTTAGATAATTGTAGTGATTTAAGTGAAAATGTAATCATTTCAGAGGAGGCATATACAAAGGGACTTGTAAATTCTACAGATGTAGGAATGCAGGTGGGGCAGGTTTCAACCGTGGAAGAATGTCTTAAGGGAATGCTTATAGCATCAGGCAATGAATGTGCGTATGCATTGGCAGAATATGTTGGAGATATTCTGGGTGGTAATGTAGACACTTTTGTACAGGCAATGAATCAAAAGGCAAATGATTTGGGGTGTGTTAATACAAATTATGAGAACCCTTGCGGAATTCATGATGAGAATCATTATACTACGGCAAGGGATATGATGCATATAGCAATGGCTGCATATGGATATCCAGAATTGATGGAAATCCTAAAAGAAGATGCTTTTTTTGCGATATCTCAATCGGATACTATACCAGAGTTATATAAAAATACTCATAAAATGATTGATGACGATACCTATAGATATGAGAAAATAATTGGTGGCAAGACTGGTTATACAAATGAGGCAGGATATACACTTGTCTCTTATGCCAGCTATGAAGGAAAAAATCTTGTATGTATTGTATTAGGGGCGGAAGAAGATAAGCAGTATATAGAAACAACTGATTTGTTCAATCAGGAGTTTGGAATTAATGAAGGATATGTATCTAATAGTAACGAAACGGCAGGCTACGAAATAGTTACTATTGCAGATGTTGAAGATAATGTTGATAGCGGTGATACAACAGCAATAATGCAATCGAATGATGAAACATTAGATTATATTCAAATGATTAATTTGAATAGTGGGGAAGTTCTTTATTCAAAGGGGGCTAATGAGAAAGTACCAGCAGGTGGATTGACTGGGTTAGCAGCGGCACTTACAGTGTTGGATTATTGCAGTGTAGATGAGGTTGTAGCGGTATCTGAACCACAAAATTCGGCTGGTAGCAATCATATAAGGGCTAATGGCCAAACAAAGACGTCTGAATATACAATAGGATTGTGTCTCTATAAAATTATTTATATGGAATCGGAAGAATGTATGAAAGCCGTTTCGGAGTTGGTGAAAACAAAAACTGGAACAGTAGATTATTCATTTATTAAAATGATGAATAAAAAACTTGTTGAGATTGGGTGTACTAATTCAAGTTTTGATGATGTTTTTAGCTTAAATGAAAAAGCAAGTTGGACAAGTGCCGCCGATATGGCAAAAATATTTAAAGCAGCATATGAAAATGATGATTTGAGAGGAATCATTGAGGATAGTAATGCTGATATACAGACAGCTATGTTTTCAGGAAAATCATCGGTGATAAAATATGATAAACAAGGAGATGTGTCGTTAGCATGTGTGATGCTAAATGGAAATTACACTGCTATATATTCAAAGGCTGATACACTTTTGCTATCTGGTTTTGAATACTATAATAATGGCAATAAGCTAGAGAACGCATCAGAATTTAATAGATATAAGAAGTATATTGTTGTAGGAATAATTACATTTCTGTATTTTACGATAATTATTAATATCTCACTTTTCCTAAATAGAAGGAAAATGATAAAAATTCCGGAAAAAGTGGGAACAATTATAGCTAATGTAATGCTGGCAACGATTATTATTGGTTGCCCATTATATCTTCACAATAAGTTGGCTGACATAACTATGGCCAAGTCATATTTTCTAATTGTTGTTACAGTAATATTTGCTGTACTATATTTCACAATTGCTGTCTTGAGATGGAACAGTGATATATACAGTAATTTTAGAAAGTATGATCTTCTATTAGTAGGATATTTGATAGTGGGACTGATAAGTGTAATAATGACTGGATCAATTGATGATGCTGTTTTTGCAACATATGGAAGATATACTGGATATTTGATGGATATAACATATGTGCTCATAATATGTATAGCAGTTATGTGTGGAAAAACATATAAAATTTTCAGATATAGTATTCCTGTGGTAGTGATTCCTTTAGGAATTTTGGCTATACTAAATCATTATAATGTTGATCCATTAAATGTGTATAATGGAATGGAAGCTGGTAATTTAAACAGATATATATCCACTATAGGAAACGTGGATATGTTCTCTGTTTTTATGGGGGTATCATTTGCATATTGTGGGATGCTTTTTTGCAAAGAAAAGGACAAATATATTCAGATAGGACTCGTGATATCGGCTGCGATTGCTCAGGCATCTGTATTTGTATGCAGTGCAAATAGTGGATATATAGGAATTGTAATTTTTTATTTGTTTGGAATAATATTTTTAACGGATAAATGGCAAATTTTAAAATATTTTCTTTTATTAGAATTGTTTATGTTATCTGGGATTATTCTTGGGTTTACAGAAATGATTCTAACAGTTTATATGCCAGTGGATAGCATAAGTCAGAATATATTAGATTCAAATTTCTGTTTTATAGGGTTTGTGATTATTGCTTTTGTAGTGTATGGAACCTCTGTAATATTTATGAAAAAGAAAGATTTAGTTGTAAATGTTAAACATATGAGAATGGCACTTATTATTCTGTACAGTATTATTTTCTTGTGTTTAATTGTTGGTATAATTCTTTCGAATAATATGGAAATAGTAGATAGAAACTCGTTTGCTTCATTATTGGTTATCGGAAAAGAGTGGGGAAATCAGAGAGGATATCTATGGAAAATGGCCGTGGATGGATATGCAGAACTTAGTGTATGGCAGAAATTATTTGGAGTGGGAAGCAGTAATGTGGCTCATTTGTTCTGGACTCAGATAGATCCGTATGATAACCAGATTGTTCAGATGCTGGATAATGCTCATTGTGAATATTTGCAGGTTTTGATTACGCATGGAATATTAGGACTTATCTGTTTGTATGGCTGGATAGTCGCAAGCTTTATGGGAATAATTAGGAAAGCAAAGAGCAATGAGAGACTATGCGTATGTGCAGTTACAATAATTGCATATCTTGGTACGGCAGTCATAGGTCTAAATGTTCCATATGTGTTTGTATTACTAATTGTCGGATTATGTTACGGTAGAATGGAAGAAAAAGATATTTCTTAAATTATTATTAAAATAATCTGAATATTTTATTGACACTATAGTATTATAGTGCTATATTTACAGTATTATAGAACAATACGAAGGAGGATTTTTATGAGAAACAAATTAGGAAGGAAAGTGTTGACTCTGGCTCTTGCAATGGTTCTCACACTTGCAAGTTGTGTGACTGTATTTGCTGAGCTGGGTACAGATGGAGATAGGTTCTATGAAAAAACTGAATTCTACAGTGCATTTAAAGGAACTGGTGCTGATGCATCAAAGATTAGGGCTGAGGTTTATATGACAACAGCTAATGATGCGACTAATTTAAATGATAATATTAAGGAAGTATTAGCAAAAGATTACTTCATTGAGGGTTCAGAAGTTTATTTTAAGGCAGAAGTTGGTTCTGTTTCAGCAGAGAATCTTACAACAATGGTTACAAAGAAAGCTAGATTGTCACTTAGTACATATTCTGAAAATAGAGATATGGAAGTTTCAATTCCAGTGGTTACTAATGCAGATGCTGATTTTAATGGAACTATAACATTAAATGATGTTGCGGCTGTGACAGAGAAACTTTCAGAAACTGGATATGACGGAGAAGCTATTCAGTTCCAGATTGCTGGTAGCGGAAGATTGCCAGGTGCAGCAAATTTTTCAATTGATGATTGGACAATGTCCTTTGCTGAATCAGGTAAGTATGGAGATGGAGATGTATATCTCTATTATTTCGATCCTGTTACTAAGTCATTTGTTTATGTAGATAAGGGTACTTGGTATGGTTACAATGGAGATTCGCGCAGATATATTAGAATAAGAACATATAATGCAAAAGCTGTAAATAAAGGTAGCTATGTATTTACTACAAAAGAGATTTCAGAAGATGCTGTAAAAGCTGTAGATGTAGTGGTATCTGGAGATGCAGAATTTGATACAACTGACTATATTGGCAAGTCAATGGAAATTGTTACTAAGGATGGAACATGGTATTTTCCAAGTATAAAAGAAGGAATCAAGTTTACTCCAACATTTAAAGTGGGAGCCGAGGTTGAAGAGATTGATAAGTTGTATAGTACAGTAGAATTACCAAAGACTCTTAAAAAATTTAATATTAAGTTTGATTTTGATGGAGTTCTTCCAGGTGAGGCATATGTAACATTTAGTGTTCCTGAGGAAGATTTTGAAGAGGGACATACAGTATATTTATATTTATATGATCCCAAAAAGGGTATCTTTACTGAGAAGAAAGAATCTGTAGTTAAAGATGGATATGTAACATTTGTATTTACACACTGTTCAGATTATACCGTTGTAAATGAGGAGTTGCCAGTTGAATTGACAACTGTTAAAGAAGAGGTACCTCCAACAACACCAGTACCTCCAACAACACCAGTACCTCCAACAACACCAGGAACACCAACAACACCAGGAACACCAACAACACCAGGAACACCAACAACACCAGGAGCACCAACAACACCGCCAGCTACAGCTGCTCCAACAGCAACTGCAGCAATTTCTCCAAAGACTGGTGACGAAACAAGTGTTCTTCCATTCGTAATGGCATTTGTTTGTGGATGTGTAGTTATCGGTGGAGTAGTTGTTAGAAGAAAAACAGCTAAATAATTAATTTGACTGAGAAACTAAAATGTATAAATCAAGAAGGTCAGGAAATGGATAATACTGACCTTCTTTTTTTATATATTAAAAATAAAAATAGGAATGAGACATGTTCTCATTCCTATTTTGAATCAATTTATAGATACTAATTTTATGTCTGAAGGAGTTGCATCAATCTTATACATATTGTGGATTTCAATACTATCTGTACTTTCAAAGGCTTCAGCATATTTAGCAATAAAGTAATCATTTACTTCATGCAGGTATAGGTAGGTACAACCCTCATCTACTAAGTAATTAAGCCATTCATCGACGCTGTAATCGACAGAATAGAAGTCGATATATGAATATGGTTGTCCAAGACTCCAGAGATTTAATACTTTTACAGGGGCAATTTCGTAGTTTATGGTGTAATAATCTTCACCATAATCTTCCTGTGCTATTATTGCCACCTTATCTTTTGTATAATCCAGTATTTCGTCGTATTTATGAATATACGAATATTTTTCTCTGTATTCTCTTTGACCTTCCCAATCTTCATTAACAGATACTGTTACATATAAGAACTGCTTGAATGGTACGACCAGGAGAAGACATCCATACATTACAAGTACTAACACATAATCCCATTTAAGCTCTTTGCCATCTCCAACCTGGTAAATGAACATCCCCAGTATAAAGAAGAAAAGGATAACCATATAACTGAGCATATATCTATTGAAGGAAGCTAGTACAACAGCTTCATATGCAGAGAATGTAAAAATATACAGGAACAGGAGACCAAATATATATATTACCTCTCCAATCAGAAGAGTGTATATATAACGTCTGAACCGCTTTCTATCATCCTTTTTTCTGGACATAAGGATTGCTATCGTAATAAGAAGAACTGTCCAGAAGAACACGCTTATTCCTATTATTCCTTTACCAAATCGACCTAAGAATAAAGTGAAAAAGAAATATCTGATTGTTTCATACCAATATTCATCACCCTTGCCACTGAGTAGGAGCAAGAGGTTCTGTAATGTGAAATTACTTGTATCCCAGGCTCCTGTTACATTCTGAACTTTAAGCAACAAAGTCCATGAGAATTTTCCAAAGATAATACCTAGAGAACATGTAATGGCTGAGAAGGTATAGGGCTTCCATTTATCTGATTTAGCTCTCAATTCATGAATCATATCCCCTAGAATCAAGAATAGTATTATTATTGCAAAAGTTACACCAGTTGCTTTTATCATACACAGTGTACTGATTGCAATGAATAATGAGAAATAGTGGTACCAATTCTTTTGGACAGCAGTGTATAGCTCAAAAATAATATAAAAGCTCAGAACTCCAAGTGGTATGTCAACATATCCTACAACCATATATGTGTTATTGAATGCTAATGGAAGAAAAATAATAAACAGAACACTTGCAATAGCATATCCCATTTGTTTAAATTTGAATTTCTTTACGAATGGAATACACAGTGACAGCAAAAACCAGCTATAGGCATTATAGAAACCTGAATCGGAATAACCGCCGGTTAATTTACACACAAAATATTCCCACAGCGTGATAGCAGGTGGGTAACCCTTGTAGGTGGTGTTAGCATCATCTATAAAGGCAAAATAATCAAAAAAACACATATTTTTAACTGCCAGTGCCCAATGAGACATTTCATCCCACACAAAGGCAAGCCGATTTATATTGATTATAAACATCCACAGGAATAGACTAAGCAGTATGAAAAATCCTGGTGTAATACAGTGTTCCATAAAAAGCTTTTTCTTTTTAATAAAGGTGAATATTAAAAAGGCAATAGCTGGTACTGAAAAGCCTATAGACAAATATACTCCAAGGGGAATGTTGTGAAATAGAAGCCCACATATGTATATCAGCATGATAATTGACATCATGGTAACAGGTGTGGTTTCTTCTATTTTTCTATTCCCTAGAATTGCCAGCGAGCCAGATAAAGACAAAATGATAAGTAAAATAAGTATATATCCCATAAAATAACCTCCAATAATAAATATGATATGGGAAGCTGTTTGCACTGTCAAATTGTTTGTATGAGATGGGAAAAGAATTTTATATGATATTTAATAAATTGAATAAAAAGTCTAGTACAATGAAGGCACAAACTTTATAATTAAAAAGTACAAAAGTGAAATTGGAGTATAGATATGAAACAGAATTCAGCAGTGATTATTCCAGCTTTAGAGCCAGAAGAAAATCTGGTGGAATACATACGGAAATTAATTGATAGTGGAATAAGGAAAATTATTGTAGTTGATGATGGAAGCGGAGAGGATTACAAATATATCTTTGAGAGGATTAGTGATATTCCAGAGTGTGATTTGATTACCCATGATATTAACAAAGGAAAGGGGCGGGCATTAAAAAATGCCATGGCTCTTTATATTAGTAATGGTTATGATCAAATATACAATGGAATAATTACGGCTGATTCTGATGGTCAGCATTCTGTTGAGGATGTGTTAAAGGTCTCTGATAAGCTGTCAACAATCAAGGATGCTTTAGTTCTTGGAGAAAGAGAGTTTGACAAGGACGTACCATTTAAAAGCAAATTTGGTAATAGTCTGACAAGACGTATTTTTAGATTACTATATGGTATAAAATTGCATGATACACAGACTGGACTCAGAGGAATACCAAATTCTCTGTTTGAAACTTTTTTGACGGTAAATGGAGAAAGATATGAGTATGAAATGAATATGCTAATTGAATGTAGCAGAAAGAAAATCTCCATAGAGAGTGTGACAATCCAGACCATATATCTGGAAGAAAATGCATCTACACATTTTAATCCAATAAAGGATTCTATCAAAATATATAAGGTTTTACTTGGAAATTTTATTAAATATACTTTGTCATCACTTAGTGCTTCTCTGATAGATATTGCCATATTTAAGATTTTGGTGATTATTTTAAAACCAAGACTAGTAATGTACATTTTGGTGGCTACTGTCATAGCTAGAATTTGTTCATCACTATACAACTTTTTTATGAACAAAACCGTTGTATTTAAGAGTGATAAGTCTATTGTTATTACTGCTATAAAGTATTACATTTTATGCATTGCTCAAATGCTGGTGTCTGCAGGACTTGTGACCTTGTGCTATAGCCTTTGCCCAATAGGGGAGACTGTTGAGAAAATTATTATAGATACTTTGTTATTCTTTGTAAGTTATAGAATACAAAGGAAATTCATATTTGGTTGATATATTAGCATAGATAATAAAACTTAGTAAATAATTTCATATAGCTAATAATAGTGATTTTATTGTAAATAAAAATTTAACGTGTTAGAATTAATTCGTTGAAACAAGCAAACTAAATTTGAAATGCGAGGTATAAATATGAAGATGGTTTCACTAGCTAATGAACTTTCTAGTACAACTTATCCGGGAAGAGGAATTGTAATCGGACGCTCTAAGGATGGTAAGAAGGCTGTAACAGCTTACTTTATCATGGGAAGAAGTGAGAATAGCCGTAACCGTGTGTTTGTTGAGGATGGAGAGGGAATCCGTACTCAGGCATTCGATCCTTCTAAACTTGAGGATCCAAGTCTTATTATTTACGCTCCAGTCAGAGTTCTTGGAAACAAGACAATTGTTACAAATGGTGACCAGACAGATACTATCTATGAGCTTATGGATAAGCAGCAGACATTTGAGCAGGCTCTTCGCACAAGAGAGTTTGAGCCGGATGCACCTAACTATACACCACGTATTTCAGGTATTATGCATATAGAGAAGGGTGATTACAATTATGCTATGTCTATTTTGAAGAGCAATAATGGTAATCCAGATGCTTGCAATCGTTATACATTTGCATACTCAAACCCTATTCCAGGTGAAGGACATTTTATTCATACATACATGGGTGATGGAAATCCGCTCCCAAGCTTTGAGGGAGAGCCTACATGGGTAGAAATTGATGGAGATATCGACAGCTTTACAGAGATGGTATGGAGTAACCTCAACGAGGATAACAAGGTTTCTCTCTTTGTTCGCTTTATTGATATCGAGACTGGAAAGTATGAGACAAGAATTGTAAATAAGAACAAATGTAACTGTTAAGGTACTGAACAGATACGAACAAATAAGTATTAAGTTTAGTTTATGTATATAGTAGATGTGATTCGAGTAATTAGAATTATTCGAATTATGATAACAAATTGACAAATAAGGAGATAAACATGCAGGAATACGAATTAAAATACGGATGTAACCCAAATCAGAAGCCTTCTAGAATTTACATGCAGGATGGAGAGCTTCCAATCAAGGTTTTAAATGGAAGAGCTGGATATATTAACTTTTTAGATGCATTTAATGGATGGCAACTTGTAAAAGAGTTAAAGAAAGCAACCGGACTTCCAGCAGCAACATCATTTAAGCATGTTTCACCAGCTGGTGCGGCTGTAGGTCAGCCACTTTCAGATGTTGAGAAGCAGATTTACTGGGTTTCAGACATGGATATTGAGTTTACGCCACTTGCAAATGCTTACATCAGAGCAAGAGGTGCCGATAGAATGTCTTCATTCGGTGATTTTATTTCATTATCAGATGTATGTGACAAGAGTACAGCTCTAGTAATCAAGAGAGAGGTATCAGACGGAGTTATCGCACCAGGATATACTGATGAAGCTCTTGAGATTTTAAAAGCAAAGAAAAATGGTAACTACTGTGTTATCGAGATTGATCCGGATTATGTTCCAGCTCCAATAGAGAGAAAGGATGTATTTGGAATTACATTTGAGCAGGGAAGAAATGAGTTAGTAATCGATGACGATTTCTTCTCAAATATCGTTACAGATAATAAGGAGCTTACAGAGCAGGCAAAAATTGACCTTGCTATTGCAATGATTACACTTAAATATACACAGTCAAACTCAGTTTGCTATGTAAAGGGAGGACAGGCAATCGGTATTGGAGCGGGACAGCAGTCGCGTATTCATTGTACAAGACTTGCAGGTTCAAAGGCTGACAACTGGTGGCTTCGTCAGTCTCCACAGGTTCTCGGACTTCAGTTTGTTGACAATATTAAGAGAGCTGATCGTGACAATACAATTGATCTCTATATCGGAGAGGATTACATGGATGTTCTTGCTGAGGGCGAGTGGCAGAAATTCTTCAAGGTTAAGCCTGAGGTCTTCACAGCAGAGGAGAAGAGAGCTTGGCTTGACAAGAATACAGATGTTGCACTTGGTTCAGATGCATTCTTCCCATTTGGGGATAACATCGAGAGAGCGCACAAGAGCGGTGTTAAATATGTAGCACAGCCAGGTGGATCAGTTCGTGATGATCATGTAATCAGCACATGTAACAAGTATGATATGGTGATGAGCTTCACAGGAATTCGTTTATTCCATCATTAATCTCATTGTCTGGAGACTAATATAGTTTATTATACAAAATAGCATTTTGGAAAAGTAAGTGGCAGTCCGTTTGGACTGCCCTTTGCATTTTCAGGAGAAATAGGAGATAATATACTATGTTTCTACTCGTCACTTATAGAGGTGGGAGTATTCCTAACTGAGATAAATACGAATAAAATCAAGGGAGAAAATATACGTGGACAAAAAAAGTAATTGGTTAATCAGAGGCCTTATTATAGTTGGAATAGTTATAATGATAGTTTCGATAATAATAGTGTTTGGCTGGCAAAAAAAGGCCACTTCTGTTAACAATGTAACATCAGTTAATACATCAGATAATAAGACTGATAATGAAAATGTGGATAATACAGTAGTTAATAATCCTGATGAAAATTTAGCCTCAAATAATATTGAGTCTCAGGAAAATGATGGACTTCCACCGAGCTTAATTGAACTGAAAAATAAATACCCGGAAACGGCAGATTTTGTAGATTCCTACCCGGAATATATTGGTATTGAGTATAATTCAGATATAGATTTGTCGGAAGATGTCACAGAGGGGGAAATTCCACTGTTTATACAATGGGACAAGAGATGGGGATATTATATTTATGGCAATGATTTTTTTGGAGTAAATGGATGTGGACCTACTTGTCTGTCTATGATTATTTGTGGGCTCACTAATGATACAGTATGTAACCCTTATGAGGTGGCTCAATTTTCCATGGAAAATGATTACTACATTATGGGACAGGGAACCTCTTGGAATCTAATGACAAAAGGTGTGTATGCTTTTGGACTGACAGTGGAGGAAGGAGAAATAAGTGAACAGTACATAAGAGATAATGTATCAGAGAATTCACCTATGATTTGTTCAATGTATCCTGGAGATTTTACTTATACAGGTCATTTCATCGTGCTCACTGGAATTGATGAGGATGGAAAAGTGATAGTGAATGACCCAAACAGTTATATAAACAGTGAGAAGCACTGGGAGTTGGAGAAACTAACTCCTCAGATAAAGAGTTTATGGTGTTATAGGCTTGCTGAATAAAAGAATTGAGATGTTGCTTAATGTGTTCTACAAAATATGATAAGGATGGAAACCGTATATGGCATTACAGTTTATTCTGGGAAACTCCGGAAGCGGAAAATCTGAGTATATCTATAAGAAAATTACACAGGAAGCTGCAAAGAACATAACAAAAAACTATCTTGTAATTGTTCCAGAGCAGTTTACGATGCAGACACAGAAGAAGTTAGTGGAATTGTCTGCAAATAAGGCAATAATGAATATTGACGTCCTGTCATTTCAGCGATTAGCGTACAGAGTGTTCGATGAGCTTGGAATAAAGAATATTCAGGTGCTTGAAGAAACCGGTAAAAACCTTGTACTTAGAAAGGTTGCCCAGGAAATTGAGGACAAGCTTACAGTTTTGCGCCCAAATATCAATAGAATTGGATATATAGGGGAGATAAAATCTCTTCTGTCAGAGCTTGTGCAGTACAATATTACACCAGAACAGCTTAAGGCATATATTAATTCCGGAAAACTATCATCGGTGCTTTCTGCTAAGCTTTCCGACGTTTTGGTAATGTATGAGGGCTTTGATGAATTTATGAAAGACAGGTACATTACTGCGGAGGAGACTTTAAATATCTTAAGAGGTGTTGCGGAGAAATCCAATATACTTAGGGATGCTGTGATAGTGTTTGATGAGTTTACAGGATTTACTCCTATCCAGAATCAGCTTTTATGTGAATTGTTTAGAATATGTGAACAGATATATGTGACACTTACTATTGATTCAAGGGAGAAGGAAGCTTTTTATAACTGTTTGGGTATGCATGAGTTGTTTTATATGCCTAAAAAGACAATAGATACCTTAATGAAAATGGCCGTCAACCTTCATGTTGATATTGAAGAACCAGTAGTTCTGGAAGGAAAAAAAGAGTATAGATTTAAGAACTCTGAGGAAATGTTTTTTCTGGAGCAGAATCTGTTTAGAAAAGCCGGGAAGAAATTCCATAATGAGGTAAAGGACATCTCTGTAACAAACTGTAAGAATCCAAGAGAAGAGCTTGTTCATGTGGCAAGAATGATAAATGATTATGTCCAGAATAAGAATGTCAGATACAGAGAAATTGCAATTGTAACGGGTGATGTACAAACCTACAGCAATTATGTTGAAAATATATTTGAACAATACAATATTCCTTACTTCATAGATACAACAAAGGATATCTTGTTTCATCCATTTATTGAATTTGTGAGAGCAACCCTTGAAATTATAGAGAAGGATTTCTCGTATGAGGCAGTATTTAGGTTTCTAAGGTGTGGCTTTTGCGATATATCAGAGGATGAGATAGATATCCTCGAAAACTATGTGCTTGCTACAGGAATTCGTGGAAGGAAAAGCTGGGGTAAACGCTGGCTTAGAACAACCAAAAACAAAAATGAATATGATTTGGAAAAAATGGAAGCTCTTAGAAAACTAGTATATGAGATTCTTATGCCAGTAATAGAAGTCTTTGAGAATAAAACTGTTACTGTCAGGGATGAAATTATAGCATTGTATGAGCTTTTTGTATCACTTGATGTAGAAAATAAGCTTGAAATTAAAGAAGACGAATATCTACAGAAGGGTGAACAGGTCAAATCCAAGGAATATGGTCAGATTTACGAAATTGTTATGTCACTTTTTGAGAAATATGTCTCAATACTTGGAGATGAGAAATTAAGCATTCGTGAATTTTCAGAAATTCTTGATGCTGGTTTTGATGCTGCAACAGTTGCTGCAATACCACCTGGATACGATACTGTAACAGTTGGCGATATTGAGAGAACAAGACTTAATGAGGTTAAGATACTGTTTTTTGTCGGTGTTAATGATGGTATCGTACCAAAGAGTATAACTAAGGGCGGAATTATTTCTCAATATGAGAGGGAGACTCTCAGGGAGATGGATATAGAACTGGCACCAGGAGCTAGAGAACTCACATTTATTCAGAGATATTATCTGTATTTGAATATGACAAAGCCTTCCCATAAGCTGCATATCAGTTATGCAAGGCTGGATGCGTCAGGAAAAACAATCCTGCCATCATATTTGATTGGAGTCATAAAGCGACTATTTGTTGATATAAGCGAACAATCCATTTTGGACATAAACGAAGAGTTAGATGTGTCATCTAAGAAGGCAGCTAAAACATATTTACTTAATAAAGAACCAGATGAAATATGGTATGGGATTGCTAATTATTTTTATAAGACAGATAGGAATGAGATTGACAGGCTTCTCGGAGCGAAATATGCAAGATTTGAAAATAACCCTATCAGTGAAAATGTAGCAAGGGCTATATATGGGAATCATATAGAGGGAAGTGTTACAAGATTAGAGCAGTATGCCAGATGTGCTTATGCATATTTTCTCAAATACGGATTAAACCTCAGGGAACGAGAGGTAAAGGAGTTTACTAGTGTTGATATAGGTAATATATATCATGAAGCATTAAAGAGATATAGTGTGCGGCTGGAAAAATCAGAATACGATTGGTTTACTGTAAAAAGTGAGCTTAGAGATGAGATGGCAGAGCTTGCGATTGAGGAAGCCTTTGAACCATATGTGGTGGCAGAAGATACCATGACTAATGAAGCTAAGCATATGATGGAAAGGATGAAGGGGATTTTTTCAGAGACAGTGTGGGCACTTACAACCCAGGTTAGAAGAGGCAGATTTATGCCAAAGGAATTTGAGATTTCCTTTGACGATATTTCTGATGTGTCAGATTTGCATTTTGATTTTGGAGATAATAGAACTATCGATTTGGGCGGAAGAATAGACAGAGTTGATACATGCGCGGACGAAGGCAAGATGTATGTGAAGGTAGTGGATTACAAATCAGGTGGAACACAGTTTGACTTGGTAAAGCTCTATGAGGGAACCCAGCTTCAGCTTGTAGTCTATTTAAATGCTGCAATAGAGAGTCAGAAGGTAAAACATCCTGAAGTTGATGTTATCCCAGCAGGACTTTTGTATTATCACATAGATGATCCGACTATTGAAGTGACCACAGAGCTCACTGAGAAGGAAATAGATGAAATTATTTTGAAAAAACTAAAGCCTAATGGTGTGGTGAGCAGCGAAGAGCGAATATTCAGAGCAATGGATGAAGAATTTGAATCAGAGTCCCCTGTTATTCCAGTACAGATTAATAAAAATGGTTCCTTATCAGCAAGGTCAAGTGTATTGTCACAGGAAGAATTTGATGTGGTTAGGGAATATGCTTCCACAAAGATAGACGAGCTGGGAGAGAGTATTTTTGAGGGGAAAATTGCTGTGAACACAGATAATTGTAAATACTGCAGCTTCGAAAGTGTATGTGGTGTAAAGTCAAAGCTTTCCGGTGTGGATAACGAAATACGGGAAAAGGTAGAAAAGAGCGAAGTTATCGATAAAATGACAGAGGCAAATGCTGCCCATAAAGGCAGGAAGAAGGAGTAAATTTTGGCGGTTAAGTGGACAAAAGAGCAACAAAAAGTAATTGATTACAGAAACAGGAATATTCTTGTGTCAGCAGCGGCAGGGTCTGGTAAGACTGCAGTTTTAGTTGAGCGAATTATTCACAGAATACTTGAGGATGAAAATCCTGTGGATATTGACAAGCTTCTTGTTGTTACATTTACCAAGGCAGCGGCGGCTGAGATGAGAGAGAGAATTGCGAAGGCCATTGAAAATAAGCGGCAGCTTGCAAATGAAAATGGGAAGTCTGATGAGAATCTGGAAAGACAGGCTTCTCTCATTCATAATGCTCAAATTACAACAATAGATGCTTTTTGTTTGTTTATAGTCAGAAACCATTTTGAGGAGATTAATCTGGAGCCTGATTTTAGAATTGCAGATAGCGGAGAAATCACATTATTGGAGAATGAGGTTATAGCAGAGCTGTTTGAGGATAATTATGGAAGGGCTGATAACACTGCATTTCTGAACCTTATTGATTCATATTCATCAGGTAGAAATGATACCGCCGTGAGGGAGCTGGTTACTAAAATATACCATGAGGCTGAGAGCGCATCATGGCCGTTAAAGTGGATTTCTGGTCTATCGGAAAACTATCATGTTAAGGATGAGGCGGAATTTCTGCAGTTGGATATGGTAAAGGAGCTTACAGAGTATGTTCGTGTTATGATGGCAGAATACAAGGCACAGCTGGAGGATCTGCTTGAAAAGGCGAACAGTGTTTTGGGGCTTGAAAAGTATGCAGGAACTATAGCTATGGATCTGGAACTCTTAGCACCAATTGATGATATCGAAGACTTTAGTGGTTTTAAGAAGTTTTTTGACAACTTTAAGCTTCCTGCAATAGCGGCCATACGAGGATTTGATGGGGATGAGGCAGTAAAGGAAGCTGTGAAGAGTGGTCGTAATGGGGTGAAGGATGGAATCAATTCTATTATATCCACTTATTTTACTGTGGATATTGCAGAAAATGTTGAACAGATAAAGAGAATGGCCCCTATTGTGGATGAGCTTGTGAGACTGGCTTTGGAATTCAATCATCTGATGGACAAGAGAAAAAGAGAGAAGAGAATTGCCACATTCAGTGACATAGAGCATTTTGCACTTAAGATACTGGTGAATGAAGAAACAATGGAGAAAAGCGAAATCGCAAGGCAATTTTCCAATCATTTTGAAGAGATAATGATTGATGAGTATCAGGACAGCAATCAGGTTCAGGAAGATATTATGACTGCCATATCAAGGTGTGATATGGGGCAGAATAACATGTTTATGGTGGGAGATGTCAAGCAGAGTATCTATCGCTTTAGACAGGCTAAACCAGAATTATTCATGGAAAAGTATGACTGTTTTGATATGGAAGAAAGTGTAAATCAAAGAATAGATTTACATAAAAATTTCAGAAGCAGAAGAGAGGTTATTGATTTTTCAAATGATATCTTTTACAAAATTATGTCACCAGACTTGGGCAGGGTATCATATGACGAAGAGGCAGCTCTGTACTGTGGTGCTGATTATACAGAAGCAGCAGGAAACGAGCCGGAGATAATGCTCGTTGATTTAAAGGATGATGACGTTTCAGATGTTCTTCAGGAGGAAGAGGGCAAGGCGGTTCGTATAGAGGCGCTGATGGTTGCAAAAAGGATTCAAAAGCTTGTTGAAAGTGGTCAGGTTACTGATAAGGAGACAGGAGAGCTTCGCCCAGCAAGATATTCTGATATTGTTATATTGTCAAGAAGCCTGTCTGCCTGGGGGGCTGAATTTGCAGACGTATTGAAGTCTTGCGGTGTTCCTGCACATATTACTTCCCAGATGGGGTATTTTTCTGCATATGAGGTGCAGATAGTACTTGCGATGCTAAAGATTCTGGATAACCCATATCAGGATATTCCTATGGCAGCAGTGCTTAAAAGTCCTATTGTTGGAATGGATGACGAGGAGCTTGCGCAGATTAAGGTGGAGAATAAAGGGTTATCTTTTTCCAAAGCTGTTGTGAGGCTTATGAATATCATAAATGAAAAAGAATACACAGATGATTATTTGTGTGGTGGCAAAACACAAAATGAACAGAACACTGACAGCGTGGAAAATATAGAATCTATATACGGTGTGGAGTTCATAAGATTTGCAAGAGTGTATGGCAGACTGCGAGAAGCGGTCAGTGACACTCCAATCCATTCTGTGATACAGCTTATATTGGATATGACAGGCTTTGGAGATTACGTGGTCGCAATGCCGTCAGGAAAACGTAGAAAGCAAAATCTTGATATGCTTCTTGAGATGGCGATTAATTATGAGAGTACCAGCTACAAAGGGTTATTTCATTTTGTGAAATATATAGAGACATTGCAAAAATATGAGGTGGATTTCGGAGAGGCCGAAACAATCTCTGAGAATGATGATGTTGTCAGAATTATGACAATACATAAGAGTAAAGGTCTTGAATTTCCAATAGTATTTGTCAGTGGCCTTGGTAAGAAAATAAATCAGAAGGAATCTCAGGAAGCGTTGGTGCTTCATTCAAGATATGGTCTTGGAATCACCGAAATGATAAAAAAACCACGGGCAAAAACAAAGCAGAATACCATGATTAGATCCGAGATTGCAAGGAATATTAAATATGAAAATCTGGGTGAAGAATTAAGGGTATTGTATGTTGCACTTACCAGAGCAAAGGAAAAAATAATACTTACAGGAACAGTAAAGGATTATGGAAAAACATTAGGCAAGTATACAGCTAATGTCAAACCAATGGAGCCAATATCCTTCATTCAGAGAAGCCAGGCTCAGACTTATTTGGATTGGATATTACCAGCTGTGTTATCATATCCTGATAAATATGATATCAGCCTTGAAAGTGGATTAAGTCTTGCGGTAAGGGAAGCCGAAGAACTTGCAACTCTTGATATCAAGAGGGAAGAGCTGGTGAAAAACATAGAGTCTGCCGATTCAAAGCTTACGGATAGTCTATCTTTGCAGTTTGATTTTGAATATGCATATAAATCTGAGGCAAACAAGAAAAGCAAATATTCTGTGTCAGAGTTAAAGCATGATTCTATGCTCCAAAACTATGATTATGAGAAAGGTGAGGCACAAAAGCCTGATTTTTTACAGGAAAAGAGAGAGCACTATATACCTGATTTTATTTCGGAGGAGACAAGCAATTCCAAGGTTAATAGAGGAGCTCTTCGCGGTACTGCCATTCACAGAGTGATGGAGTGTATTGATTTTAAGATGATACTGGACTTGGGAAAAGATTCAGAAAATCTGGTTACTGATATAGCAGCAAAAGAATTTGTGGATAAGGAAATAGGCAGAATGCTCTCATCAAAGCTTATAGATGAGGAAATGCATAAGCTTATAATTCCAACCATGATATGCAAGTTTATAGAAAGTGATGTAGCACTCAGTATGGCAAGGGCGGATAAGGAAGAATTACTTTTCAAGGAAAAGCCTTTTGTTATGGATTATGAAGGTGCTTTACTTCAGGGAATAATTGATGTTTTCTGGCTTGAAAATAATGAGGTGACGGTTCTCGATTATAAGACAGATAAGGTGGACAGTGCAGAGGAACTTATCATGAGATATAAGACTCAGCTTGATATATATGGTGATGCACTGACAAAGATTTTTTCAGTTGAAAAAAGCAAAAAGCTTATTTATTCATTCTGTTTACAGGAGGTAATAGAAATTGAGTAGAATAATTCTTGCGTCTGCCTCTCCAAGAAGAAAAGAATTGTTGGAGCAGATAGGTGTTGAATTTGAAATATGCCCTGCAAAGGGGGAGGAAATTATAACAAAAACTATTCCGTCTGAGGTGGTGGAGGAGCTTTCAAGCCAGAAGGCAATGGAGATAGCTGAACTCATCACTCAGTATGACAGTGAACACAGAGATATCACAACCCCAACAGATATTATGGTTATTGGTGCAGATACTGTGGTTGCATATGAAAATCAGATTTTGGGAAAACCTAAGGATGAGGAGGATGCCAGAAGAATGCTGTCATTGCTTTCGGGTAATACTCACAGTGTGTATACAGGTGTTACAGTTGTGCTTATAGACAAAAACGGGAGAGCGGGAAAAATAACATTTCATGAGAAGACAGATGTGGTGATGTATCCTATGTCTGATAAGCAGATAAGGGATTACATTGCAACTGGTGAGAGCGCTGACAAAGCCGGTTCTTACGCGATACAGGGTAAGTGTGCAATTCATATCAGAGAGATAAAAGGCGACTACAATAATGTTGTGGGCTTGCCTGTTGCAAGACTATATCAAGAGCTTATTTCCCTTGGAATAGATATATATTTATGGTAGAATTATTATATTCTTTGGCAGACAGTTATTTGCCGTGATTAATTTTGAAATATGCGGAGGTGCGATATGTACGAATATGATGAGGAAGTATTAAACACATTTTTGGAGAAGCAGACTCAGCTTTTTTCAGAGGAGGTTGCAGATTCGCTGGAGACAGCTGAGGAATTTCTTGAGGATTGTATGGCAGTAGTGTGCAAAAATCTCAAGGAAGTTAGAGATTATTTTGATGAAGCAGGAACAGATATCGCTGGTATGTCAGACGATGAATTACTTGAACAAAGTGAAGTGTTTTCACTTCCAAGTGGAAGATTTCTTATTGTAGAAGGATAGGAAATCAGAAGGGAATACAACATTGAAAAAGAGAACAATTATCAGGAGTGCAGCAGTTCTTCTTACTGCTACTATGCTGACAGGTTGTGAAATAGGAAACACAGAAATAACTTTTGATATTAAGCATACAAATAAACATGTTGCGTTTGCTGTTAATGATACAAAGTGCAGTATTAAGGAAGCTAAATTATATTTATGTAATTACAAAAATCTATATGGCAATGAGTACGGAGTAAATCTTTGGAATTATGATTTTGGAGACGAATCCTTGGATGATTATGTTAAGGATGTTACCATAGATGAGCTTACAAGAATAACTTGTATGTCCTTATTGGCGACAGAACAGGGAATTGAACTGACTGAGGAGGAAAAAGCCTTAGCAGAGGAGGCTTCAAAGGAGTATTATCAATCTCTTACAGAAGAGGAAAAGCGTTTTACTGGTATTTCACAGATCGAGCTCAAGCAGGTTTACGAAAAGTATGCTCTTGCAAATAAATTATATAATTCACTGACCATCGGCGTTGACGAAGAGGTTAGCGATGATGAAGCGAGAGTGATGAAAATTCAGCAGATAATAGTCTCAGAAGAGTCAATTGCAGTTGAGGTTGAGGCTGCGTTAAATGCTGGAAATGATTTTGCATCTCTGGCTGGAACATATAATGAGGCGAGTGAGCTGGAAACACATATTGCAAGAGATACATATCCGGAAGAGGTGGAAAAGGTTGCCTTTAATTTGGAAAATGATGAGATTTCAGGAAAAATCCAGGCGTCTGATGGAAATTACTATTTCATAAAGTGCATTGACAAGTTTGAAGAAGAGTTAACTGAGGAAAACAAAGTTACAATTCTCGAAAAGAGAGAAAAAGAGAAGTTTTATGATGTGTATGACAGCTTTGTGGAAAGTGCAAGCTTTGAGCTCAATAAGGATTTGTGGGAATCTGTTACACTGGTAGGAGAGGAAGGTCTGGAAACAGATTCATTCTTTAAAGTGTATGATAACTTTTTTGTGGAGGAAAATTAATATATGACATGGTATATGGATTGGGAAATCCAGTTTTTAGATGCGCTTCAGGGAATCAGGGGGCCTGTTCTTGACAATATAATGGCATTTTTGTCTGACCTGGGAAACGCAGGAATTTTTTGGATTACAATAGGGTTACTGCTTTTGATACCTAAAAAATGTAGAAAGTATGGTTTGCAGATGCTTGTAGCAATGGCTTTGACATTTGTTGTGGGTAATTTGATTCTCAAGAATATATTTGACAGAACAAGACCATGTCAGGTGTTTGTTGATATGTATCAGCTTACGGTGAAGATTCCTTTTGATTCTTCTTTTCCTTCTGGACATACGATGAATGGAATAACCGGAGCATTGTCATTAATGTATATGGATAAGAGAGTGGGTATTCCGGCTTTGATTTTGGCAGCGGCCATTGCCTTTTCAAGAATGTACAATTTTATGCACTGGCCAACAGATGTGCTTGCTGGTATCGTCATTGGAATAATGTCAGCAGTCTTTGTGAACTTCGTATTTAGAAAGAGAGTATGGAAAAACATATCTCCTTCTAAATAGTATAAGTCATTTGTATTTAAGTTAATATTGTACGTGCTATTTTGGTTTAAAATTAATTTTGAATTAGCTGCAAAAATTTTTCGTGTATTCTGGTGTCATTTCCCAACTCAGGATGAAATGCCAGACCTATCTGATTTTTGTATTGTACAGCTACAGTTCGCCCATCTATTGTGGCAAGGACTGTTGTGTTTTTTGCATCCTTTATGTATGGAGCTCTGATAAATGTCATATCAAAGTCTCCAATATCCTTAAAGGATGCTTTTTTTTGAAAGCTTCCGAGCTGACGCCCATAAGCATTTCGCTCAACGGTTACTGGCAGAGTGCCAAAGTACACATTTTCATCGTTGCTAATTTGCTCGGCAAGAAGAATCAATCCTGCACAGGTGGCGAGAGTTGGAAGTCCATTATTAATCATGTCCTTTAGTGGAGTAAGCATATCAAGCTCCTTTAATAGTTTGCCCTGAACTGTACTTTCTCCACCTGGCAGAACTAATCCGTCAATATGGCAAATATCACTTTTTTTTCTCAATTCAATGCATTCGCAGCCCAGCTTTTCAAGCATCATTTTATGTTCTATAAAAGCACCCTGGACAGCTAGGATACCAATTTTCATTTTACTGACCTCTTTCTTCCATGATAATTTTTATTTCATTTTCATTGATACCAACCATAGCTTCCCCTAAGTCTTCTGATAATTCAGCGATGAGCTTAGCGTCAGTGTAATTTGTTACTGCTTTAACAATTGCTGCAGCACGTTTTGCTGGATCCCCTGACTTGAAAATTCCAGAACCTACGAATACACCTTCTGCACCAAGCTGCATCATAAGTGCTGCGTCGGCTGGAGTTGCTACACCACCTGCGGCAAAATTAACAACAGGAAGCTTACCATTTTCATGAACATATAAAACCAGGTCATAAGGAACCTGTAGCTGTTTAGCTGCCTCGAAAAGCTCATCCTCTCGCATAGAAACAATTTTTCTAATCTCAGAATTCATTTTTCTCATGTGACGGACAGCCTGTACAATATCACCTGTACCTGGCTCGCCTTTTGTTCTAATCATAGTTGCCCCTTCGTTGATTCTTCTGAGTGCCTCGCCTAAATCTCTGGCTCCACATACGAATGGTACCTTGAAATCGTTTTTATTAATATGATATACATCATCTGCTGGCGAGAGTACTTCTGACTCATCTATGTAATCAATTTCTATAGCTTGTAAAATCTGTGCTTCTGCAAAATGTCCGATTCTGCACTTTGCCATAACTGGAATGCTGACAGCTTCCTGTATTCCTTTTATCATCTTTGGATCGCTCATTCGTGATACACCGCCTGCGGCTCTGATGTCAGCTGGGATTCTCTCAAGTGCCATAACTGCGCAAGCACCAGCCTCCTCTGCAATCTTTGCCTGCTCAGGTGTTGTTACGTCCATAATTACTCCACCCTTAAGCATCTGGGCTAATCCTCTGTTAAGCTCAATCTGTGTCTGTGACATTATTAACTCCTCCTTGTTTTTTGTCTGTGGCAATAATATAATAAAACTGGTTATAAAAAAATACTCAAAACAAATTAATGTTTGATACCAGATTGAAGGGATTTAATTGCTTACCTACAATTTTGAAAATATCGAAGGGACACTGTACGAACATGTGTACAATTGTATAAAAAGCGACATTATAGCTGGAATTATTAAACCGGGAGATAAACTTCCATCCAAGAGAAGTTTTGCACGTAATAATGGCGTTAGTACCATTACGATTCAAAATGCGTATGACCAGTTGGCAAGTGAAGGGTATATTTATGCTATTCAAAAAAAGGGATATTATGTGTCTGATATCAGCGGTATAAATGTGTTGCCAAAAGACAGTAAGATAGAACTTGACATTAAATTTCCAAAAGAAAAGCATTATGGTTATGATATGGCAAGTAATCAGATGAATCCGGATAATTTTCCTTTTTCTATCTGGGCAAAGCTTACCAGGGAGGTTATATCCACCAGAAAAGATGATTTGATGAAAAAATCTCCTATGGCTGGAGTGCTGGAGTTAAGAACTGCAATAGCAGAGCATCTCAAGTCATTTAGAGGGATGTTAATTGATCCAAATCAGATTGTTGTGGGAGCTGGAACAGAGTATTTGTATGGTGTGCTTGTCCAACTGCTTGGAAACGATAAAATATATGCTATAGAAAATCCAGGATATAAAAAACTGGTGGATATTTATAGACAATATGGAGTTAGTCCCGTATATGCCAATATAGATGATAATGGTTTGACAATAGAAGGACTGACAGAATCAGAAGCACAGGTAGCACATATTTGTCCTAATCATCATTTTCCGACAGGAATAACAATGCCGGTAAGCAGGAGATATGAGATGCTGGCATGGGCAAATGAAGAGGAGAGCAGATACATAATAGAGGATGATTACGATAGCGAATTTCGACGTAACGGAAAACCAATATCAACATTGTTTAGTATAGATGCTTGTGAAAAAGTAATATATATGAATACCTTTTCAAAATCACTTACTCCAACGATACGAATGAGTTATATGGTGTTGCCAATGCATTTAGCAAACAGACTGTATGAAAAACTATCCTTTTTGTCATGTACAGTATCTAATTTCGAGCAGTATACATTGGCAAGCTTCATATTAAATGGATACTTCGAGAAGCATATTAATCGAATGCGGTTATATTATTCACGAAAGCATGGCAGAGTAATGGATATAATTAAGGAGAGCAGTCTGGGAAAAAGATGCGAGATAATAGAAAATGATTCAGGATTGCATTTTATTATAAAGCTGGATACACAAATACCGGATAGAGAGCTTGGGAAAAAGCTTAAAGAGAAAGGAGTAAAGATAAAATCTCTGTCTGAATATTATCTGAGAGACGGAAAAGCAAAAGAGCATTTGTATATCATCAATTATTCAAATCTGAATGAGGATATATTACGGGATGCCTGCGAACAAATTTATGCATGCCTCTCATAAATATCTACTTAGTTTATTTCAATCTTGGGGGTGGTTCTTTCGAGGGCTGCCCTCTTTAGTATTACATAATCAAAAAATAAAGACATATATTTCCGAGAAACAAAATTACAACAGTTCCGCGGCTC
>CAMFPD010000008.1 GCA_945971355.1 uncultured Lachnobacterium sp. | reverse complement strand
ATTTTAGAAGAAATGTGGTTAGTTGATGATTTTTACAGATATAAAAGTGCAGGGGAGATATTAGATGGAGATTGAGTATGAAAGAACACTGACTGGAAGCTATATGAAAATATCAGCAGTAGATAATCCAGGATTCGATGAAAAGATAATGCTAAAAAACAGAATTCCAGGATTTCTGCGAGTTGAGAAAAGTCATGTGGATGGAAAAGGTCAATATTGGTATGAAATATCAGGATATCAATCATTGGCAGGAGTATGTAGCCTAAAGAAAATTGATATCAATTTTATAGAGAAAATAATTTTGACACTTTGTGATCAGCTTGATGCTATGGAGAGGAATCTATTAGATAGTAATTATCTATTTCTAGATCCTGATACAGTATTTGTATCAAATATGGATGAAAGTATACGATATATTATTTTCCCGGAAAGCTATGACAGTATTGCAGTCTGCTTCAGGGATCTTATGGAATTTTTATTGACGAAACTTGATCATAGCAGTAAAGATGATGTTCAATTTGCTTACGAGATATATGAGAAAACTTTGGATTCGGAATACAACATACGTAATATAAGAGATATAATTATTATGCGAAGAAAAGAAGAGGCAAAGAGACAGATTGATCTGAAATCTATCGTAAGTCTGCAATCCGATAAGGAATCGCAACAAAATGCGATAGATACAAAAAATGATGGCGCCTCTTATGATAATAAGGAAAAAGCGGATGCTCCAAAGAAAGAGAACAACAAGTTCAACACAATAATAGAAAAGATAGTAAATATTATAGGGGAATACTTGGGTATAGATGTAGGTAAGTTATGCAAAAGAAAATCCAGGGAAAACGATAAAGATGATAGGGAAAGACATAGGGGTACAAAAAGAGAGAAAAAGAAGAATAGTAAATACAATAAGAAAAAACAAAGAGAAGAGCTTATTGTACAACCAGATGTGCCAGAAGAATCAGATACACAATATATAAAACATGAAGAACCTGTTTTCAGGGAAGTTCATCCCACGGTTTGTCTCAGCGACTACAGGGAGCATCCACAGGGAATGCTACTATATGAGGGATATGAGGGACTGAATAATATAGCTCTAAAATCTGATGAGACAAGGATAGGACAGGCAAGTGAAACAGATGTAGTGATAGATAAACCAACCATAAGTCGCTTCCATGCCTGCATCCTTCGGGAAGAGGGGGAGTTTTTTCTGATGGATATGAATTCAAGTAATGGAACTTATGTAAACAATAAGCCGATTGCATACAAAGAAAAGTATCAACTAAAGATAAATGATATTATACGATTTGCAGACATTAAATATCGGTTCGTTTAAGTGATGATAAATGATATATTTTTATAAATCACAGACACCTGTTGATTGAATTCCTAGGTTAGAACGATTATAATTAATCTCATAAAGTCGACAGGAGAGAAGATAGATGAATATAAATATATACTATGGTGGAAGAGGTCTTCTGGATGATCCTACATTATATGTTTTGGGAAAGATGGAAGATGTGCTAAAAGAACTCAGAGTTCAGGTTAAGCGATATAACATATTCGAGCACAAGAATGAGATTGCCACATTACCTCAGACATTTAAGGATGCTGATGGAATAATTCTGGCAACAACTGTTGAATGGCTTGGTATAGGCGGATATATGCAGCAGTTTTTGGATGCATGCTGGTTATATGGTGACAAGGAGAAAATAGCAACTACATACATGCAGCCGATTGTTATGTCTACGACTTATGGTGAAAGAGATGCCGAGACTATACTGACAAATGCATGGGAAATTCTCGGAGGACTGCCTTGTGCTGGACTGTGCGGTTATGTTGAAGAGCTTCAGAGCTTTGAAGTTAATAAAGAGTATAATCTTATTATTGAAAAGAAAGCAGAGAATTTATATAGGACAATCTCTCAGAAAATCAGAAGCTTACCTACAAGTAATCAGGCGGTAAAGCAGAGTGTATTCAGAACGCAGCAGTTAGAACTTACACCTCAAGAGAGCGAGCAGTTATCAAAATATATTTCGGATGATACATATGTTAAGAAGCAGAAAGAGGATATTGAGGAGCTTGCTTCTATGTTCAAGGACATGTTAGGACAGGATAAGGGAAGAGAGCAGAATCCATTTATCAAGGAATTAGAGTCTCACTTCGTTCCGCTTGATGATTTTGTGGCAAGATATTCACTAATTATAGAGGGGATAGATAAACCGCTTTATATCAAAGTTGAGGACAGAGATCTGTTAATCCAGTACGGAAATGAAGAGCAGATAGATGTTGTTGCAAAACTTAGTATGGACATTATGCAGAGTATTGTTGATGGAAGGATGACTTTCCAGAGAGCATTTATGACAGGAGAGATGACTGCAAAAGGTAATTTCAAGACATTGAGAACCTTAGATCAGATATTCCCATTTTAAAGCTTTGTATAATAAATATTTGCAATGGAATAAAATAAAACTAGATAACAAAATGAAAAAAATTGATGAATAGGAGACATAAAATGAAGGACGATAATTGTATATTTTGTAAGCTTGCAAATGGACAGATTCCAACAAACTCAATATATGAAGATGATGATTTTAATGTAATTTTAGATGCTAGTCCAGCAACAAAGGGACATGCACTTATATTACCAAAAGAGCATTATGCAAATATCTTTGAGATAGATGAAGAGATTTTGGGAAAAGCCGCAAAGCTTGCAAAGAAAATTATGATAAAAGAGAAGGATAATCTAAAATGTGATGGGTACAATTTACTCCAGAATAATGGAGAGGTTGCAGGGCAGACAGTATTCCATTTTCACATGCATCTTATCCCTCGTTATGAAAGTGACGAGAACAAGGACATCATTCAGTGGAGCCATATCGAATTGTCAGATGACGAGATGAAGGAAATAAAAGATAAAATGTCTATGTAATGGGGCTGTAAAGCCCCATATTCTATATGTATCCCCCTTGAATTAAGGCGAGTTTAATAGTATAATCTCCTCGATTAAACAAATTAATAGGAACAGTTGAAAAAATCAGGAGGAATCTTACTTATGGTTAAGTGGAACAATTTGGATACTCTTGCTTCATTTCAGGATCTCTCAAATGTAAAGAGAGTAAACCTTCAAGAAGCAATGTCAGGTGAAAACGGAGCAGAGCGAGTAAAAAAATACAGCACAGCAATGGCTGAAGGACTCGTATACAATTACGCAGCTAAATCTGTTGACGATAATGTACTTGCAGCACTTGAGAAATTGGCTGAGGAAGCTCAGCTTGCTGAGAAGTTTGAAGCTCTTTACAATGGAGAAGTAGTTAATACTGGTGAGAATCGTCTCGTTCTTCATCATATGACACGTGGTCAGTTAGGTGATGCAGTAACTGCTGATGGAGTGGATAAGCGTACATTTTACGTTGAACAGCAGGAGAAAATTGCAGATTTTGCAAATAAAGTTCATGCTGGAGAAATCACAAATGCAGCAGGTGAGAAATTCACAACTGTAGTCCAGATTGGTATCGGCGGAAGTGACCTTGGTCCTCGTGCTATGTATCTTGCACTTGAGAATTGGGCTAAGAAGAATAATCTTTTCAAGATGGAAGCAAAATTCATCAGTAACGTAGATCCTGATGATGCAGCTGCTGTTCTTAACTCTATAGATGTTGCACATTCAATTTTCGTGCTTGTATCAAAATCTGGTACAACACTTGAGACACTTACAAATGAGTCATTTGTAAAGGATGCATTAAAGAACGCAGGTCTTGATGCATCAAAGCATATGATTGCAGTTACAAGTGAGACTTCACCACTTGCAAAGAGTGATGATTATCTCGCAGCATTCTTCATGGATGATTATATTGGAGGACGTTTCTCATCTACATCAGCAGTAGGTGGAGCGGTATTATCATTAGCATTTGGTCCAGAAGTATTTGCTCAGTTCCTTGAGGGAGCAGCAGCAGAGGATAAGATTTCTGCAAATAAGAACTTATTAGAGAATCCAGCAATGCTTGATGCCCTTATCGGAGTATATGAGCGTAATGTACTCGGATATCCTTCAACAACAGTATTGCCATATTCACAGGCATTGAGCCGTTTCCCTGCGCATCTTCAGCAGCTTGATATGGAGTCAAATGGAAAGTCTGTTAACCGTTTCGGAGATGCAGTAAGCTATCCAACTGGTCCTGTTATCTTTGGCGAGCCAGGAACAAACGGACAGCACTCATTCTACCAGCTCCTTCACCAGGGAACAGATATTGTGCCATTACAGTTTATTGGATTCAGAAACAATCAGATAGGAACAGATGTTGTAATCCAGGATAGCACAAGTCAGCAGAAACTTTGCGCAAACGTAGCAGCACAGATTGTTGCATTTGCATGTGGAAAGTTTGACGACAACCGCAATAAGAACTTCGAGGGTGGACGCCCATCAAGTATCATCATTGGAGATCAGCTCAATCCAAAGACACTTGGAGCTCTTCTTGCTCATTTCGAGAACAAGATTATGTTCCAGGGATTCGTATGGAATGTAAACAGCTTCGATCAGGAAGGTGTTCAGCTTGGAAAGGTACTTGCAAAGAAAGTACTTGCCCATGAGACTGATGGAGCACTCAAGGTATACAGTGACTTACTCAATATCTAATAGATAGATTGGGTTAACTCGGTATATTTGATGCATAATCAAATATGAGAAAACAAACGTAGATTGTAAACATAAAGAAGATATAAAAAAGCCAGGAGCTAATCAGTAATGATTAAATCCTGGCTTTTGATTATAACTTAGCTTCTTTATTTATCAGCTCTACAATTGTTCCGATAGAATCCATCTGTCCACTCTGTGACATAGCTGATATATATTTATCTCGGTTTTCATATACTTCCTTAACTGCATTAAGTAAAGAATCAGCAGTCAGTTCTTCCTCTTCAAGAACAAAAGAGAAGCCCTGCTTTTTGAATGATTTAGCATTTAGAACCTGATCCCCACGGCTCGCGGCAGCGGAAAGAGGAATGAGGATGTTAGGCTTATGTAAAGCTAACAACTCGCAGATTGAGTTGGCTCCAGCACGGGAAATAGCCATGTCTGCAAGGGCAAACATATCTGTAAGTTCAGAACTAGCATATTCAAATTGCGCATATCCGATAGTGCCTGTAAGAGAATTATCTAAATTGCCTTTTCCACATAAGTGAATAATGTAGAATTTTTCCAGAAGCTCCGGAAGAACCTTACGCACAGCTTCGTTTACAATTTTGGAACCAAGACTTCCACCTATAATAAGAAGAACAGGTTTATTATGATCTGGAAATTTGCAAAGCTTTAAAGCATTATCAGCATTGCCAGAGAAAAGTTCACGTCTTATAGGTGAACCAGTAAGGACGGCCTTGTCAGAAGGAAGGTATTTCATAGTCTCTGGGAAATTACAGCAAACCTTTTTTGCCCCTTTTATGGCAATTCTATTAGCAAGACCAGGTGTGATATCTGATTCATGAATAATAGCTGGAATGTGACAATGCTTAGCCGCTAAAACAACTGGAACGGAAACAAATCCTCCCTTAGAGAAAACAACATCCGGCTTAATTTTTTTCATAAGAGAAATAGCCTGACCATAGCCCTTAATAACTCTGAATGGATCAGAAAAGTTTTTCCAGTCGAAGTAACGGCGGAGCTTACCAGAAGAGATACCATGATAAGGAACACCGGTAGCCTGAATAAGGTCTTTTTCCATTCCATTAACAGAACCAATGTATTCAATGTCGTAACCAGCTTCTTTTAAAGCCGGCATAAGAGCAATGTTAGGAGTTACATGTCCGGCAGTTCCACCGCCAGTCATAATAATTTTCTTCATAAAATCTACCTCATAAAATTTTGTGATTATCTCTTAATATATAATATGAGAAAAAATTACATAGTTGACAAGTATAATCTGACGATTAATACAAGCATATATATATAATATTTACGGCTCTTATACCATAATATACACCCAAAATAAAAAGTCAAGCCTTGATAAATGTCGAAACTTGCGACCGAAACAGGGATGAAAGTCCAAAAGTAAAGGAGTATAATTGGGACAAAGGGAGGATGTTTGTATATGATAGAACAGTACATACAACTTCTAAAGACAAATCCAGCCGCTTTTATTGGGGCACAGGCTGTAGTAATTTTAATAATCTCCGTAATGATATTAGTACAGATTATTGTGATGGTTGTCATGTGTACGAGATTAAAGAAGCAGACAAAAAGAATTGACACAACCTTGGAAAAAGCAAATCAGTATCTGGATGTCATAATGAATGGAGAAGATTATGAGACAGAAGAAATCGGAGCAGACACCGTAAAGAAAAGTGCAGGCAGTCAGCAAAAAAGATTTAATAATCATGTGGAAAATCTGTCGAAAAACGCATATGTGAGTGAAAACATGTCCAATGTACAAAGAAAAGTACAAGAGGATCAAAACCGCATAATATCGGCAGTTTTGGATGAAGTGTTCCAATAAAACAGTGACTAAAGTATCATTTTTAAAACCAAAATTTGACAAATTCAAATTAATTTGGTAGTATGCCAAATGTAACATGTTTGTAACATTTGAAATAAAATGTTTAAAAACGAAACATAAGTGTAATAATAGTAGCATATTATTACACCATGGAGGACTAAAAATGATGCTAAACAAAAAAGTGATTGAGAGTGTGGCGGTTCTTGGACTCGCAACTGTAGTATCAATCACAGCGGTTACTAACAGCGAAAAGGCTGTAATAGCAAACACTAGTTTAGAGTATGATGGAATAGCCGGTGTTACAGCAGCACTTGTTGATTATCAGCAGGATGCGGTAGATGAGTACAAGATTGCAGTATCTGTGGTAAAGGATGACGTAGTAGTAGTGTCAGCAACACAGGAAGAGGCAATGGAAGAGGAACTTTCGGCAGAGGAGCAGGCATGGCAGGCAAACCTCATGGCAGATGTAGATGACTTTTTAAATGTAAGAACAGAGGCATCTGCAGAGTCAGCGATAGCAGGAAAGTTATATAAGGGAGATGTAGCCACAATCGTAGAAGCAGGCGAGGAGTGGACCCAGATTACATCAGGAAACTTAACAGGATATGTTAAGAATGAGTATTGCATAACAGGCTCAGATGCGTATGCATATGCGCAAAACGTTTGTGATACTGTGGCAGAGGTAAACACAAATAACCTTCGAATACGTTCAGAGCAGAGCGTGGACAGCAAAATTCTTGACACTGTATCAGTAGGAAATACATTAGTTGTAGATAAAGAAGCAGAGGTATCAGAAGGCTGGGTAGCAGTAAAGAGCGGATCCCAGACAGCATATGTAAGTGCTGATTATGTGACAGTTAAGCTTGGAACTGGTGTAGGAATTACAATTGCAGAAGAGCAGGCTGCTATTGAAGCAGCTCAGGCTGCAGCAGCTGCCGAGGAAGCAGCAAAAAACCAGACTGTATCAGCAGGGACAGAGACAACACAGGGCGAGAGCCTTGTGGCAGCAGTAGATGATGTAACACTTCTTGCAGCAATTATTCAGTGCGAGGCAGGTGGAGATATCTACGAGTCACAGCTTGGTGTAGGTGCAGTAGTAATCAATAGAGTAAAGAGTGGAGCATATCCAAACTCTATCTCAGAAGTAATTTACCAGAGAGGACAGTTTGGTCCAGCAAGTTCAGGCAAGCTGGCAAGAGTGCTGGCATCTGGAAGCATAAGTGGAACAGCTTATCAGGCAGCAACAGATGCTATAAACGGAGTTGATAATACAGGCGGATGTCTTGGATGCCGAGGAGCATCTTCTGGACACGCAGGAACTGTAATTGGAGCAATGGTATTTTATTAAAGGCTTCGCCAAAAGGCGGAGCCTTTTTCCGTATGGCGAACTATTAATAAAAACTTGCGTATCATAGGCAAAAGGGGTAAAATTACTTAAACTTAAAAGGGAGGAAAGGGCAATGAACTTAAAGGGAAGAAACTTTTTAAAATTAATGGATTACACACCAGAGGAAATTACATATCTGATTGAACTGTCAGCAGAGCTAAAGGAAAAGAAGAAAAAAGGAATCAGACATGATGATTTAGTTGGAAAAAATATCGCACTTATATTTGAAAAGACAAGTACCCGAACAAGATGCTCTTTCGAAGTGGCAGCGCATGATTTGGGAATGCATGTGACATATCTGGATCCAAGTGGGTCACAGATTGGAAAGAAGGAGAGCATTCCAGATACAGCGAGAGTTCTTGGAAGAATGTTTGACGGAATAGAATATCGTGGATTTGAACAGGAAATCGTAGAAGAGCTTGCCGAGTACGCAGGTGTACCAGTATGGAACGGACTTACAAATGAATTTCATCCTACACAGATGATTGCAGATATGCTCACAATCAAGGAGCATTTGGGAAAACTTAAGGGTGTTAAGTTTGTATACATGGGAGATGCTCGTTACAATATGGGAAATTCACTTATGGTAACATGTGCAAAGCTTGGAATGGATTTTGTGGCATGTACAAATAAGAAATATTTCCCTGAGGATAAACTTGTAAAATACTGTGAGGAGGTTGCAGCTAAAACAGGAGCAAGCATAACACTTACAGAGGATGTGGCAGAGGCAACCAAGGATGCTGATGTAATCTATACTGATGTATGGGTATCAATGGGAGAGCCAGAGGAAGTATGGGCAGAGAGAATTAATGACTTGAAGCCATATCAGGTAAATGCCAAAGCATTTGAAAATGCAAAGGACAGTGCTATTTTTATGCACTGCTTACCAGCATTCCATGATTTGAAGACAACAATTGGAAAACAGGTGTATGAGAAATTTGGATTATCAGAGCTTGAGGTAACAGACGAAGTGTTCGAAGGTCCACGATCAGTTGTATTTGATGAAGCAGAGAACAGAATGCATTCAATCAAGGCGATTATGAGAGCTACACTTGCTGACTAAGGAAGAGATAAAGCAAAATTAATTAAATTCGGAAGTATAGATATACATGAAAACAGAGATATTAAAGATGCTCCGTGAAACAGAGGGATATGTGTCAGGTCAGGAGCTATGCAACAAATTTGGAGTGAGCAGAACTGCTATCTGGAAGGTTATAAACCAGCTGAAGGAGCAAGGGTATGTGATAGATTCTGTGCAGAACAAGGGCTACCACATAACAGAGGCGCCAGATGTTATGACCGAGGAAGAACTGCAAAGCTGTAGGAAAACAAAATGGGCAGGACAGGAGATAGCATACTTCGATGAAATAGACTCTACCAATATAAAGGCAAAGGAACTTGCGGAACAGGGCTATCCAAACGGAACACTTGTGGTGGCGGATCAGCAAGTTTCAGGACGAGGCAGACGAGGAAGAAGCTGGGAATCGCCATCTGGAACCGGAATTTTTATGACTCTGATGCTAAAACCAGAGATTAATCCAAACAACGCATCAATGTTGACTTTAGTTGCAGCGCTTGCTGTGGCAAAGGCAATAAAAGATGTGACAGGGTTGGAAGCACAGATAAAATGGCCGAATGACATAGTAATCAACGGTAAAAAAATATGTGGAATACTGACAGAGATGAGCGCTCAGTTTGATTACATAAACCATATAGTAATTGGAATCGGCATCAATGTGCACAATGAGGTTTTCTCAGATGAAATAGCACATATGGCGAGCAGCTTGCTGCAGGAGAGCCAGGGCAAAAAATTCCGGCGAGCAGAGATAATAGAGAAAGTACTGGAATATTTTGAGGAATACTACGAAATATATCTGGAGACAGAGGATTTAACTGCACTTACAGGTGAGTATAACAAGATACTGGTGAATATGAATAAGCAAGTAAGAGTTCTTGACCCAAAGGATGAATTTGAAGGCAAAGCCATGGGAATAACAGCAAAGGGAGAACTGATAGTAGATACCTGGGAATCAAGAAAACTAGTCTCAAGTGGAGAGGTATCAGTGAGAGGAATATACGGATATGTCTAATGAAACAAAAAATGCAACAGGAAATAACGAGGAAATTCTCTGTGTATCCAATGGATATCAGAAGAAATACTATCTCAATGAGCATTTTCAAAAAATGCCAGACAGTATAAAGGATGAGCTTAAAATCATGTGCGTTCTTTACACAGAAGATGTAGGTGGAATCCTGGAGCTGTTTTTTGATGAAGATGGAAATCTTGATTTCAGGACATCATGTAATGAGAATGATTTCATGTATGATGAAATAGGAAGTGTGCTGAAGATAAAGCAATATCAGAACGAGAGAAGAGAACTGTTAGAGTCTTTAGAGACATATTACAGAATTATGTTTTTAGGCGAAGGCTTTGAGGAGGACTAGGAAATGATACTGGCTGTAGATGTGGGGAATACAAATATAACCTGTGGAGTGTTTAGGGGTGAGGAAATTGTAGCGAGCTTCAGAATAACTACAAAGATGCCAAGAACATCTGATGAGTATGGAATGATGCTTGGAACACTTCTGGAAAAAAATCAGGTAAATGAGAAGGAAATAAGGGATGCAATAATTGCATCGGTTGTTCCAAATGTAATGCATTCCCTCCAGAATGCAATAATCAAGTATTTGGGAATCACACCAATTGTTGTAGAGGCAGGAATAAAGACCGGAATTCGTGTGGCAACACCAAACCCACAGCAGATAGGGGCAGACCGAATTGTAGATGCAGTGGCAGCATATGAGCTCTATGGTGGTCCTGTATTGGTAATAGATTTTGGAACAGCAACCACATATGACCTTGTGGACAGTGAAGGTGCTTTCCTAGGCGGCGTTACAGCACCGGGAATCAGAATATCTGCAAAGGCATTGTGGGAGGACGCAGCGAAGCTTCCTGAAATCGAGATTAAGAAGCCGGAGTATGTACTAGGAAAAGACACAATCACAAGTATGCAGTCAGGACTTGTATATGGACAGATAGGGCAGACTGAGTACATAATTCGAAAAGTTAAGGAAGAGAACAATGTACCGGATGCAAAGGTAGTTGTGACAGGTGGACTTGGCAGAATAATAGCAAACGAAACATCTGCCGTAGATGTATATGATCCTAATCTCACACTTAAAGGAATAAATATTATATATAAGAAACAAAATAGAAGGAAGTAAGTGCTTTTTATTTTTATGTGAAATAATGTATACATAAAAACAAAAAGATATAGAATCAAATAATAAGGAAGCGAAATGATAAATAAATTGAACATAGGTGGCGTGGAGCTGCCCAACAATTTAATATTAGGACCTATGGCAGGAGTAACAGACCTGCCATTTCGCATATTATGTAAGGAGCAAGGTGCAGGACTTCTGTGTATGGAGATGATCAGTGCAAAAGCCATACTGTATAAAAACAGGAATACAGAAACGCTTCTTGCAATCGATGAGAGGGAAAGACCTGTATCTTTGCAGTTGTTTGGATCAGACCCCAAGATAGTAGCACAAATAGCGCATCAGATAGAGGACCGGCCATTTGATATACTTGATATCAATATGGGGTGTCCAGTGCCAAAGATTGTGAACAACGGTGAGGGTTCTGCACTTATGAAGAATCCGGTGCTTGCAGGTCAGATAATTGAAGAAACGGTAAAAGCCATAAAGAAACCTGTAACCGTAAAAATCAGAAAAGGTTTTGATGATGACCACGTAAATGCTGTAGAGATGGCGAGAGTTGCACAGGAAAGTGGAGCAAGTGCAGTGGCAGTACATGGAAGAACCAGAGAGCAGTACTATTCAGGAAAAGCCGACTGGGATATAATACGACAGGTAAAAGAGGCTGTTGACATACCAGTAATAGGAAATGGAGATTTGCTTACAGCAGAGGATGTAATAGCCATGAAGGAGCAGACAGGCTGCGATGGATTTATGATAGCCAGAGGTGCTCAGGGAAATCCATGGATATTTAGCCAGATACTTGAATATTTTAAAACAGGGGAGATAAAACCAAGACCAAGCTTTGATGAAGTAAGGGAAATGATACTCAGACAGGCAAGGATGATGCTGGAATTCAAGGGGGAATACATCGGTATTCGCGAAATAAGAAAGCATGCAGCCTGGTACACAACAGGCTATCCAAATTCATCAAAAATGAGAGATGCCATAAACACAGTGGAGACTTACGAAGCGCTGGAGGCACTGCTACTTGACATAGACAGTGCGATTAGCTATAATACGTGAGTTGAATTAGACAAAAAAATAAAAATATATATAAAGAGAAGGGCAGCGAAATGGAAAAGAAAAACATACTGACATACGAAGGTCTTAAGAAGCTTGAGGACGAGTTAGAGGATTTAAAGGTAGTAAAACGTAAAGAAGTATCACAGAAAATCAAGGAAGCACGTGAGCAGGGAGACCTTTCAGAGAATGCAGAGTACGATGCAGCAAAGGATGAGCAGCGTGATATCGAGGCAAGAATCGAAGAAATCGAGAAGATCCTTAAAAACTCAGAGGTAGTACTCGAGGAGGAAGCAGACTCAGACAGAGTAAGTATTGGATGTAAGGTAAAAATCCTCGACTGCGAATATGATGAGGAGCTTGAGTACAAAATCGTTGGCTCAACAGAGGCAAACAGCTTAAAGGGAAAGATCTCAAATGAGTCACCAGTAGGACGCGCACTTATTGGAAAGACAGTAGGAGAGAGCGTAACAATCGAGACACAGGTTGGAGAATTAACATACAAGATTCTTGAAATCTCAAAATCAAACTAGAATCAAGAATTTTTAGGAGGAAGAAAATTGGCTGAGCAGAACAACCAGAAGGGCGGACAGCAGCAGGATGTAAATCAGTTGCTTAAGGTACGTCGTGAAAAATTACAGAATTTACAGGAAGCAGGAGCAGATCCATTCGTAATCACAAAATATGACCAGACACATCATTCAGATGAGGTTAGATCCCTTTACGAAGCACATGAAGCAAAGCTTCTTGCAGGAAGACCTGTACTTAATACAGACGGAATGGATGAGGATGCGGCAAAAGAAGCTATCAACAACGATTACAACGAGAGAAGAGCAATCATGGATGCAGACCCAATCAAGGTAAGTATCGCAGGACGTATGCTTTTCAAGCGTGTAATGGGAAAAGCATCTTTCTGCAATATCCAGGATCTCAAGGGAAAAATTCAGGTATACGTAGCTAGAGATTCAATCGGAGAGGATGCATACGCAGGCTTCAAGAAATCTGATATTGGAGATATCTTTGGAATCAAGGGATATGCCTTCAGAACAAAGACTGGTGAGATTTCTATTCATGCCGAGGAGCTTGTAATGCTTTCAAAGAGCTTACAGATTCTTCCAGAGAAATTCCATGGACTTACAGATACAGATGCAAGATATCGTCAGAGATATGTAGACCTTATCATGAACGAGCAGAGCAGGGATGTATTCGTAAAGAGATCTCTCATGATGAAGGAAATCAGAAACTTCCTCGCAGAGCGTGACTTTATGGAGGTGGAGACACCAATGCTTGTACACAATGCAGGTGGTGCAGCAGCCAGACCATTCGAGACACACTACAACTCACTTGATGAGGATGTAAAGCTTCGTATTTCACTTGAGCTTTACCTGAAGAGACTTATCGTAGGTGGACTTGAGAGAGTGTACGAGATTGGACGAGTATTCCGTAACGAAGGTGTAGATACACGCCACAACCCAGAGTTTACACTTATGGAGTTATACCAGGCATACACAGACTACGAGGGAATGATGGAACTTACAGAGTCTATGTTCCGTTATCTCGCAGAGAAGGTATGCGGCACAACTAAGATCACATACCAGGGAACAGAGATTGACCTCGGAAAGCCATTTGCAAGAATGACAATGACAGAGGCCGTTAAGAAGTACTCTGGAGTAGATTTCGATACAGTAGCAACAGATGAAGAAGCAAAAGCACTTGCAAAAGAGCATCATGTGGAGTTCGAGGAGCGCCATAAGAAGGGTGACATCCTTAACCTCTTCTTCGAGGAGTTCTGTGAGAAAGAGCTTATTCAGCCTACATTCATCATGGATCATCCAATCGAGATCAGCCCACTTACAAAGAAGAAACCAAGCGACCCTACAAAGGTAGAGCGTTTCGAGCTCTTCTGTAATACATGGGAGATGTGTAATGCATACTCAGAGCTTAATGATCCAATCGATCAGAGAGAGCGTTTTGCACAGCAGGATGCAAATGCAGAGGCTGGCGATGATGAAGCAGAGCACACAGATGAAGATTTCCTCTATGCATTGGAGCTTGGTATGCCACCAACAGGAGGAATCGGATACGGACTTGACAGACTTTGTATGTTGTTGACAGATAGTGCAGCGATAAGGGATGTGTTGCTTTTCCCGACAATGAAGTCATTAGATAAATAAATCCAGTATTTTCAAGGGTTTGCAAGGTTTGGTGACACACCACTACACCACAACTGCACCAACTTAGACAGAGTTGCAGAAAAGAATCCTGTAAATAAAAAAGCGAAGAGAATTGTGTTTGTGAGTCTCTTCGCTTTTTTAATTTTAATTCCAAAACTCTATATATTCGTTTGTTTTGCAATTTATTATCTGTACATATGAGATTGCATTATTATTATATTGAATGTTTGTAACCTTAAAGATGTCATTGCACTTCCACTTTCCGTTTTCATTACGAAGTGTTTTTAAATGGTCGGCAGATATGAACATGACAGGGGCAGAGTAAAGTTCCCTGCCGATGCCCCAGTTCACTGCGCAGCGTTTAAAACTGTCCGAAGCCTGTGACTTCTCTTTTTCGGTGTAATTTTCTGTACCGACATCTTCTTTATGAATCCATTCCCCTGTTTGAGGGTTGTAGATGGAAATTCTGCAAAATAGCTTACCGTCCATTATTTTATGTTCCCTTGTCCAGTTTAGAGCTCCGACTGCCTCATCTAACATAGCCATATCTACTCTGGCATTTTTGTATAGAAGTAATTGCACACCCCAATTGCCGCAACTGGCAATTCTGCATTCTATTTCGTCTGGATTAAGATGTCTGAAGGAGATGTTCATAGGAACCTCCTTTCACCAGTCTGGTATTTGTAATTTCAAGTTTTATCTGGTTTAAATCTTCAATGGCATCATTTTCAATGTCACACTCATCTATAAGACGGAAGTAAACATATAAAACCTTTAATTCTCCATCTACAACATAAGTATTCAGAATCATTTTTCCATCATGCAGGAATTCTCTATTATAAGCTGGACGTGTCCAAATCAAAAAATCAAGACTCATCTCTTTTAGTTGTCTTACTGTGCAGACGCGACCAACCAGTTTATAGTTATATAATATTGCCTCATCTGTGTGCTTTGCCCATCTTAAATCGTAGTAGGAACCATATGCCAGATTCATTTGGTCAAAAAAGTGAATTCGGATTGGTTTTTCCTGCCAATAGTAACCTGGAAAAGCTAATGTGTCCTTGGGTACCTGCTCGGTAGAGCGTTCTACTGTAATCTCACATAAACCTTCTTCTAAGTGGATTCTGAATGTCCTTGTGGCTGGGTCATTCGCATTCGGATAATAAGCATCATCGTGGAATGACATATATAATTCAAATTCCTGCTGTGATTCAATAATTCCCTTCTTTAATAATCGTTGCAATTCTCTTTCTTCTTTATTTAACATTATGTGTCCTCCTGTTTTATTCTTACAATAAGTTTGTGTTTGGATTGAGTTAATTTACAATAAAAAAAGCAGTCGGGAGCCCTCACATACACGAAGTATGTAAGCTCCTCAACTGCTTACAATATAATTATTCCATATGAAAAAGTGAAAATCAATTATTACAAAACTATTGTCAAAAATTTTTTTGGTGCTAGGATGCGCAAAGAAAATCACATCACATCCCATTTGGTTGACAAAAGAAACTGGAAATTTTAGAATAAAGCCAGATGGAAAATTGTACATAACTAAAGTGAGAAAACGAGGGAGAAATTATGAAGGGAAAACTAACAAAAATTAGTTCAATAATTATTGTGATGGTAATGGCAGTGACAATGCTGTTTCCAACTACACTTCAAGTAAAAGCTGAAGAAAGTATGGTGGCAATCTACAGATTGTACAACCCAGACAATGGGGAGCATCTCTACACAACAGACACTAATGAGACAAGTGTTTTGTATCACGACTACAACTGGGGCTATGAAGGAGTTGCCTGGTATGCGCCAGAGAGAAGTTCCACACCAGTCTATAGATTGTATAATCCAGTGTTGTGTAATCATTTATATACAACAGACTTAAATGAAGTAAATGTTCTTACAACTACCACTGAGTGGGTAAAAGACAACAATGGACAACCTGTATTTTACTCAGACGGGACAATTCCAATCTATAGAGTGTACAATAGAGAGCTTCAGGGAATGCACCATCTTACAACAGACAAAAATGAATACGACACTCTTCCAGTCTATGGCTGGACACAGGAGGGAACATCACTTTATGCATTAAAAACAGGTTCTCCAATAATCACAATGTACTGGAATCAGGGAGGCTCTGAGCTGGTCTTTGAATGCAATCATTCATGGAAAGAAGCGACATGTACCGAAGCTAAAACCTGTACAAGGTGTGGAGCAACAGAAGGTTCTGCAAAAGGGCATAATTTCCAGTGGGTAACAACAAAAGAAGCTGCTGTTGGCGTCGCAGGGCTTAAAGAACATAAATGTACTACTTGTGGTTATGTGGATGGAACTGAAACAATTCCTGCTTTAGCGGATGTTGGACAAGAAACGCCATGGGTGTATACGGATGGCACACATAGAACTAAGACTATGTATGATGGAACAGTTATTAGTGAAGAATTGGTTACATGTGGAAATTATTCTGTATGGGGATATTATGATGATGGAGCCGCAAGTGCAATGAATGATGCCGTAAATTATATGTTAAGCCAAATAGATGGTTGGAATCCATTTAATGTAAGTAGTGCTTATTATGATAATGCACGTAGAAATGCCGTTGCATATGCTATTAAGGGCAGTTCAACTAAAGCATATCATGCAAATTTTGGTGGATTACCTATTATTGAAGAAGATAAAAAATATATTACTTTGGGTTCTGATGGAAATAATCAAGATAATTATATTGGATGCTTTGTGCGTGACGATTATCAAGGCAATGGTGATTCCACTTATGGTCAATATTGGCAGTCTTGGTTCGGAACCTATTATGCAAGTGGTAGTTTTTAAAAAAGAGCTCTTTCAAAGAGCTCTTTTTTAATGCAATTAATTATAGACAAATTATTTTATGTATTGTATAATTGTGTTTACTCTATTAAAAATATATAGAAAGAGAGTTTCAGAAAAACATATAAATTCTTAATTGATTCATAAATGATTATAGTAAGCATTGGAAATTTTCCAGTGCTTTTTTTATTAAGAATTGAATTTGAAACAGTAAGCAAAGGTATATTTCTACAAGATATATAGTTCCTAAAGATATATGTGACTGGAAGAAAAGCCTTTTTCTTAGATACATTTTTTTCCCAGTCCCATTTTATATATGTATTGCTTCCTTATACGGTAAGCGGATATAATACGACTTTTTTAATTCCTAAGAGGTTGGTATATTGATTTTGCAGTATAAAGCACCGTATAATTTTGGGGGAGGATGAAAAAGAAAGTATTTATATACAGTAAGGGTCCTTATTAGAAACAGACTAAGAGTAAAATGAAAATGAGAAAATGTTTGAAAATGCAGATAAATGAAGGGCTCTGAAAGAAAAATAGAAAAATCCATCCGAAGCAGTTTGACGTATATAAGAGGAGATAACGTCACACTATGGCGGTTGTTCCGCCACACTATGACGCATTTTTTTAGAGGATTTGTTGTAGATTCTAAAAAATATGTGTATAACAATAATGAGCAGTAAAAATGCTTTAAAATTTGTCAGGAGGTTTTTGATTATGGAAGAAAGAAACACATTGTCCATTGAGGACCTGACAAATATTAGATTTTTCTTGGAGGATGTTACACAGTTCATTTCAAATCTTGGGGAAGATGCAGAAGCAGGGAATACACATGGGGAGAATAAGTTTGTTAAAATGTTCAAACTTGAGGAATTTGAATGTTTTAATCCAAAGTGTAAGGACAAATGCTTAACCAGCACAGAATATAGCATCCTGTTATACTTATTAAATCATCATCTTAGGTATATCCAAAGAAGTGCCAAGTACCACTACGGCAATTTCATCAAAATGGATAAGACATCGAAAAAAATTATGATGGAAAAACTTGGCGTTTCCCAACGTACCTATGAAAGACTACTTAAAAAACTGTGTGATGCTGATGTGTTCCGCAAAATTTCCAAGGATTTTTATCAGGTAAATCCATATTGTTTTGCAAGAGGAGAAACGGCAGATGTTGTAAAGGCAAGGGAGAAGTTAGAATTTCCAAGTGAGACGGGAATGCATCTTTCGCTCACCAATAAACAAAAGGAAATGGTGGAATCGCTAAAGAAACTCTCTGGAATCATTGATGAGGAAATTGCTGCAGAGAGAGAAACGAAAAAGATGCAGATAGCAAATGAGGCTGCTATGCTAAAAAAGGAATATGACAATCTTAACGTAAAAGAAATAGGGGAACTTTTCGAGAAGGTTTTTGGGGAATCAGCATAGAGGCAGGAAAAAGAGAAAATATAGAACCTGGTATATTGAAAATGCCATAGCTAAGAACGTATAATATAAGAGAGAGAAAAAATGAACTGAAAAAGTGACTTAAACACTTTTTCATAACCTAAGACTTTGCTCCAAAATCAGGAGGAAAGATTGATGAAAAATAAAATAATTACATTTCAAGAGGCTTGTAAATATGATGAAATAGCGATTGAATTATTAAGAACAGAATTACTAAATGAACACATCTTACATGTGATTCCAGTCAATCAGGACCCATTTTTTTATGCTCCAGACGTCGATTTGTTAATCGTAAATGAGTATTATAAAATCCAGACGGTTGAAGTAAAGGTGGATACCTACCCAGCATTTAAAGACGCAAACACGGGAACAAACGTAAAGAAAATTTATTTAGAGACAATCGCAAATGACAAGAAATTTTCAAAATCCTGTGCGACAGATGGGCTTGGCAATGCACTTACCAGTAAAGCAGACTATTTTCTCTATTATTTTATAGAACTGCAAAGCTATCTGGTGATTCCAACTCTAAGGATGCAGGAGTGGATTCGTGTAAACATGCCAAAAGGCATCTATGAAATTAAGTCGGCAAGAACCTATGGGGATTCGGGAGAATATTTCTTTTCCAGTTATGGAATGCTTGTGCCGATTGATGTTTTAATTGAGCAGTGTAATGCAAAATTATGTAAGTCGAGAATAGACTGGAACATGTTTAAAAATCAATATCAGCAGGAGAAAAAGAAAACTGCATAAGTGAAAAAGCAAATAAAAAATAAGAAATAAGAAATGGAGAGGGCTCATGAAAAATGAGAAAACCTCTCCTTCCTTTTTGCTTGATTACCAGCCATCAGCGTAGTGTCCATTTGTCAAATAAATTCTGCCCGGGCGGGCAGAATTTATTTGACAAATGGACACTACGCTGATATAACACGACTGGCAAAAAAACGGATATGGATATAGCAATTATTCTACTTTAAATTCGTTTCCATCGTCATCGTAAATAACAACTTCAAAATCTGTCACATGGTCGCTGATATCATCCCATATTTCCTGTTCGGCAAGGTCAAGTATTTCTTCAAAGGCATCTTCGTCTTCAAATACATCATCGTTTAAATTAATTTGAACATAGACATGTAATTCGGAGAAAACGACTTCAAAACCGTGTCCAGATTCGTTTACGTCTGGATAATCTCCTGATTCATCCATATCTTCTAACAGAGCTATCATATCTTCCCAGTCGAGGTCTTTGTTTTTTAATAAAAGAGCTTTGATTTCTTCTGGTGTCATTTTGTAAATCCTCCTTGTTTTTAAAATATGCGGTTATATTCGCTGCTTATCTATGCATCATCATAACAACTATAAAAGAAAGCTGCAATAAAAAACCGCAATAAAAAGTGTGATTTCCTTCTTTGGTATCTGGATTTTAGCATTTTTTGGAAGTATAATTATAGTGTAGAAAAGAAATAGCTTATTGCAAAAAAGCAATGGCAAAGTAAAGAGTTTGCAAAGTTTTAGGTTAAAAATGTTTAGGGGCAGGCAGTAGCCTTGCAAAGTTTAAGGAAGATTTCAATTTTGGAGTCTTCCTTTTTTGTGTCTAAAAATAAGAAAAGGAGGTCATTGTGATGACAAAAAATGAGTTTTATTTATCTGTAACAAAAAAGGTGGAGGAAATTTTAGGTGATGTAACCGCCGAGGTTTCTGAGATTACAAAAGTGAATGTTTCCTTAGATGGACTTACCATTCGAAAGAAGGGGGAAATCATTGCTCCCACTATTTATTTGAACCAGTATTTTACGCAGTTAAATGATGGAAGGGAAATGGATGACATTGTAAATGACATTATTCGGGTGTATAAGAATAATCGCCCAGATTTACTCAATGAAACATTTCATACGTCGGACTTCTATGAGTTTGACAAACTGAAAGAAAAAATTGTGCTAAAAGTCATTAACACAGAAAGAAATAAAGAGCTTTTATCGGAAGTTCCGCATCTTGACATGGAAGGACTTAATCTTAGCGTTGTTTTTTATGTTTCTCTTATGATGGGTGAGATGAGTGCAGGAATTCTGATTCGAAACAGTCATATCAAATTATGGAATGTAACGGAAAAAGAATTGCTTTCTATTGCGGAGAAAAACACAAACCGCATGCATGCGTATACAATCCGCAGTATGAATGAAGTCATGAAAGAGATGTTTTTTGAGCAGGGAACGGAGAATTTTGCAGAAGTTTTGTTCCCGTCAGATGCTCCAGTTATGTATGTCTTAACAGACCAGAACAATACATTTGGTGCAAGTCAAATGTATCTGAAGACGGAAATTAGAAAATTCGCTAAAATGCAGGACTGTGATGTTTATATTTTACCATCATCTGTTCATGAACTTTTGCTTCTTCGTGCTGATTTTCCAAATCTTGAGCCTGAATATTTAAAGGGAATGGTCTGCGAGGTAAATTCCACAGAGGTTTCCGATGAAGATTTCCTTTGTGACGGAGTATTTAAGTATCTTTTAAAAGAAGACAAAATTGTTGCACTGTAAAAAGAAGGGAGAAAATTATGAATCATGTAAATTTAAGAGGCAGATTAACGGCTGACCCAGAAATTAGAAATTATGTACAAAAAGATGGAGCTACAGGAACAGTAGCTTCTTTTACTCTTGCAGTTCCTGATAGAACGGCAAAAAGAGATGAGCATAATAATTTTCCAGCCGATTTTATCCGCTGTTCCTGTTTTGGGAGAAATGCAGAGGTGCTTGAGACTTTTGCGGTAAAAGGAACAGAGATTCTAATTTCATCCGCAAAACTTACCAGTTCCAGTTATGAAAAGGATGGCGTAACCGTCTTTAGCACGGAAGTGACGATTCAAAGCTTTGAATTTATCTCAGGCACGAAATCGAAAGAGACGCCAGAAAAGGAAGAAAAATCAAATAAGAAATAACTTGTTACAGAAAGTAAAGGGGGATGGAAACATTCCTCTCTTCTTTTTAGAAAAGAGTAGAAAGAGGGTGCATTTATGTATTACGATTTGGATTATACCTCTTATGAGGAAATGATGGATGATGACTTTTATCCGCACATGCAAAAAGAAGATGAGGAAGAAGATGAGGAGGATTCGGATGAGAATAACGACTTATACGACGAGGATGAATAAGGACAACTTAACTGTCCTTGTAAAAGAAAAAGCGGTCAATTATGCGGGGTGTGAATCTTTGGATTCTCCAGAAAAGATTGCAAAAATGATGTGTGATGTATTTCAACTTCATCTACGTGCGGAGGAATATGTCTACCTTTTGGCATTAAATTGTAAATGCAGGGTTCTTGGCATCTTTGAGGTCAGCCACGGAAGCGTAAATGAATGTCCGCTTCCTACAAGAGAGCTGATGATGCGAAATCTCCTTTGCGGGGCATCTGCATTTATCCTTGTCCATAACCATACGTCAGGCAGTTTGGATTTATCTAAAGATGATGTGGAAACGACAAAACAAATATGCAGTGCTTCTGAACTTATGGGAATTACGATGCTTGACCACATTGTGATTGCAAGAGCAGAAGAAGGAAGAGAGGAATATGCATATTTTAGCATGAAAGACCATGGACTTATGCAAAAATAGAAAATAGAAATGAAAAAGAGAGACTTGAAAAATCAAGTCTCTCAATGTATAATCTACTTAGAAAGGTTATCGGATGCGTCATCCGATTGCCCTCAGTGAAATTTATTCAATGAAGAATAGCATCTACTTTGGACGGTGGGATGCTATTTCTTTTTATTATTATGATTGTCGATAAATGACAGAGCCGCAAATATTACTAGCAATAAAGTTAAAACTTCCATTGTGTTCATAGGGCATCACCCCCTTATGTACTAGAGGGCATCATAATCGGAAACGCATCCGCTTTTTTTCTATGTAGTTATACAGGAATCATTTTAGCATGAATCCGTAACAGTGTCTATTTTAATCTTACAACATCCCTGAAATTTTACTTAGAATAAGGTGGTTAGCTTTTCCGAAATAGGAAGAAGCTAACCACCGCCAACAGGGGCTATTGCGTATAAAAAGAAGCAATACGCATAAAAAATAATACGTATTGCTGGCTGGGAAAATAACTTAAAGTTTTTTATGGAAAGCCTCTCTGGTCCATTGATTTTAAAGGATTTTGTCCGTATAATTAAAGTATAAAGTGTAAGGTTTTCCATTTTCATGGAAACGGTCAAAGGACCAGTATAGAGTAAAAAAAGTATATGACAACAAAGTGCAGCTTTACTGCTATTCTATTCCAAGTGAGCATTCCACCTAAAAAGTTGTCCTTAAATGAGATAACGGCATTCTTAGTATGTAAGACCGATAAGTTAATAGATATATTTGTTCTGGTTTAACAGCACCATAAAAACTGTTCATTTTAAGATTTTAACATTTGTTTTGGAATAGAACCTTCTAGCACCAGTGGTGCATAATTAAAATTATATAATTGCATAATTCTCACTTTGATGTACCTCTGGTGTAATTAACATCGGAGGTATTTTTTATGTCAAGAAAATCGAATTTGACACATCAGTTCTTAAAGGAACTGCAAAAGGAAACAAAATTTTCCGAAAGTAAATCCCAGGCAAAAGCAGCGGAACGAAAGAAAGCGGCAGAAAACCATGAAAAATATGAGCAGATTAAAGGTATCTACAGCTATAAAACCTATAAGGATTATGCAAAAGCGGTAAAAACATTCGCAGGCTATGTCACAAAAAATCATACAGAGGTAAAAAACATGGAGCAGGCAAAAAAATATGTTCCTGAATATATGGAAAGCTTAAAGACAAGAGGATTGTCCGCATGGACACAGCATATGTACCTGTATGCCATAAGAAGCTGTTACCATTGCGATGTAAAAGAGTTTGATGTCACACTGCCAGAGAGGAGGCGAGCGGATGTTATAAGATGCAGGGATGCAGAATCGAATATTTTAAGGAATGATGAACGCTATCAGGACATCATAAAAATGGCAGTTGCAACAGGTGCAAGAAGAAATGAACTTCTAAGGCTTAGAAAAGAGGATTTCAGGGAGCAGACGGATGTGAATGGAAATAAGACTGGACTTATGGAAGTTTATAAAAGAGGAAAAAACGGGTATGAAAAATGGTGCCTTGTAAATCCAAAGTATACAGGGTGGGTCAAAGTATATTTAACATTCAAAGAAGAGACAGAGACAGGAGAAGAAAAGCGTTTGTTTGAAAAAAGGGAGATTCCCCAAGGCCTTCCAGTTCACGACTTAAGGGCAGATTATGCAAAAGACCTGTATCAGTATTTTGAGAGCCATGGATATGCCGATGGTCGAATTTATAGGTGCAGGGGGGAGCTTACAGGCATATGCTATGACAAAGGCATCCTTGAAGCGGTGTCCGAAAATCTGCAACATCACAGGAATAACGTAGTTGTTTCCTACTTATTTAAAGAATAAATTTTTTGGTTAATTTTAAAAATTTTATAGTTTGGTCCATTGAGTACAAGGTTTTTACGCGGTATAATATAAGAGTACAAAAGCTTACGTACAAAAAGTGGTTTGTCCAGTTTTAACTGCTGGCATAAGTATGTGTATGAATTTTTTCATAATCAAAATCCCTGAAAGAAATTTCAGGGATTTTTTTGTGGGAAGAAATTATAAATTCTTATGGCGTCTTGTAGATTCGGATTTCTTTTTACAGGCAATATAAGTACGGTTTAAATCAATTAAAGAAACTAGGTTATAGTCACGACACATCTTAAGTTTCTGGCTGTCCGTGGCTGATGATTCATATTGTTCTACAAATACTTTCATTCCAGAAACAGGACCCTTTTTAGGTTCATTCCATATGTCTGGGTAGCATTTGAGAAATTCAGCATATACAGGTGATTTCTCAAAGGATTCAACCATTCCATAAAAGACGGATTTGGAAAGGGGTTTGTCTGGTTGTTTAGCGTTTCTAAGTTTGTCGCAGATTTCCCGTATAACCATGTCCCCAGACTGCCATGCAAAGTAATACTTAATAAAGTTACTGCATTTAACATTCAGGTCTGGAAGTGAATCAGTCAGTTTCATAAAATTGTTGATGGTGGTCATAAAATGGTCAAAAAAAGCTTTGTTTGCAATCGGTAAATCAAGGAGCTCTGCATCAGACCACTCTTCCCTAAGTTCATCGAGTGAATATTTGTATATGGTGTTTTCCTGCATAAAGTACGGCATTGTGTTGTTAAAGCTATGAATCATATATAACCGTCTAAAGAGCGTGTCAAAACTTCCCATGGTAATTGCTTCAACATTATCTATATACAGGATGTTGTTTGGGTCAGCCAGATTGTTTTTGCAGAAGGTATAGAGCAGATATTCATTATAGGAGCTCAAATCATCCCTTATGGGAATATTCTTCCATAAAATAAGCAACCTGTTGGCTGATAACTGGTAATCGGAAGGAAGCGTAGGAGTAAGGGGGTCTGGTCTTGAATTTTTTCTGCTCCATTGTCTTAACTGCTGGTTAAATTTATCGGTGACATCAGTAATCATGTCTATAAATGATGTATCTGGGTAATCAAGATAATCGGCACTGGTAATCCCATATATAGGTAAATAATCGGTATTATCTGACATTGTGGTAAACCTCCTTTACATAGGGAGTATAGCATATAATAGGAAGAAACACAACAAAAAGTCCAAATTAAACATTAAAATGGAAAAGTGATTGACAAAAATAGAAAATGGGTGTATTATTACAATGTTCCAAACAATAAATTAAAATGGAAAAATGGAAAAAGAAAGCGAGGTAATAATAATGAAGAAGATTATTAGTGGCAGACTGTATGATACAGATACTGCAAAAAGTTTAGGCAGCTATTGGAACGGATGTGGCGCAGGAGACTTCAACTACTTATGCGAAGAGCTGTATCAGAAAAAGACAGGAGAATATTTCTTATGTGGAACTGGTGGTGCTTTAAGCAAGTATAGAAAGTTCGTGGCAAACGGTTCTGTAGGGTCAACGGAAATCATTCCTTACACGGAGGAAGAAGCAAGAGCCTGGGCAGAGAAATATCTGGAAGCAGACGAGTATATACAGTTGTTTGGAAATGTAGCTGAGTAAGCAAAAGGGTGGCAGGATGAGTTAATTCTCATTACGCCACTTGAGAGGAGAAAAATTAACAATTTCATTTTTGGGTGTTCGGAATGAAAAATATATGACATTTGTATGGCAACATGCAAGTGGGAAAGGTTAAAAGAAAATGACATCAATTTTTTCAGGATTCCTTGCTGCCTTTGTGAGTTGATAGATTCTGTTACATCTGTCAGCCGACAAAGGCAGCAAGATACCTCAATAAAATTTATAAGAAAGAGAGGTAACTGCTATGGCAAATAGTAAAACCGTCCCGATTTGGGAAAAATCAAATTTAACATTGGAGGAAGCAGCGGCATACTCTGGAATTGGAATAAATAAAATAAGAGATTTATCTATGGAGAGAAATTGTAATTTTGTTTTATTTGTAGGAACAAAAAGGCTGATAAAACGCAGACAGTTTGATGCATACATTGACAAGACATATTCAATTTAAAAATGCAAAAATGACCCAAAAAATAGAAAAGAATCATTATTAGTGGTATACTATTAATAAGGATTCTTTTCTGCGTATATGGAAGAAAGGAGCATATATTATGCAGAGAAGAAAAGATAACGCAGGACGCGTATTAAAAGATGGCGAAAGTCAGAGAAAAGACGGTATGTATATGTACCGCTGGACAACCAGAGATGGAAAAAGACAATACCTGTATTCATCCACCTTATTAGGTTTGCGGGAAAAGGAAAGCAAGCTGCAAAAGGATATGTCGGATGGAATAAGGGTAGAGGATAAGAATGTATCAGTCAATGATGTATACGAGCTTTGGAAAAGTAATAAGAAGGGATTGAAAAAGTCTACCTTTGGAAATTACAAGTACATGTATGAACAGTATGTAAAGGATGACTTAGGAGAATTTAAAATACAAAATCTTCGTAAGTCAGATGTAGTCAGATTTTATAACCGTCTGATTGACAACAGGGGACTGGTAATCAATACAATAGAAGCTATTAACACTGTACTACATCAGGTATTTCAGGTGGCTGTTGACGATGATTATATAAGAAGAAATCTTGTTGAAGGTGTTTTAAATGAATGTAAATCAGCAAGAAATTACGCAAAACCGAAAAGGCATGCGTTGACAATTCCAGAGCAGGATGCTTTTATCAGTTACATTAGGGAAACACCAGAGTATCACCATTGGTTGCCATTGTTTACATTTTTTCTTGGAACTGGTTGCAGAGTGTCGGAGGTTGTTGGTCTTACATGGAGCAATGTAGATATGGAAAACAATCTTATAAAAATCTGTCAGGGGATGGTTTCTTATGATAGAGATAATAAAAAGACATACCATTATCTGTCGTTGCCGAAAACAGAAGCAGGAATCAGATACATTCCAATGCTTAAAGAAGTAAAAAAGGCATTATTGGATGAAAAGGCATATCAGGAAGAAGTTGGGATTGAGTGTAGTGTCGATATTGATGGACAGTCAGACTTTGTATTTCTTAACAGATTCGGAAATGTGCATAATCCACAGACAATTAACCGCACCATCAAGCGTATAGTTCTTGCGTATAACAAAGAGGAAGCAGAGAGAGCACTGAAAGAGGATAGAGAGGGAGTGTACCTTCCTAATTTTTCTTGTCACAATCTGCGACATACATTTGCAACTAGATTTTGTGAAAATGAAACGAATCTAAAAGTCATTCAGACAATTTTGGGACATAAGGATATTCAGACAACTATGGATGTGTATGCAGAAGCAACAAAGGATAAGCTGCAGGAAGCATTTGAAAATCTGGATGGAAAGATTCGGATTTCATAGTTTTAAATTATTAGATGTCGCAAATGGCTGGATTATGAAGTACTACACCACCTACTGCACCAACTATGCACCAACTTGCGAATGGTTACATAGAGTTGTGGAAAATACACCATTTTTGGGTGTACGATATAAAGGGATGTGTAGAGATATGAAGGGATAATTAAGAGTGCGTTAGGGTATCCCGACGATGAAGTCACTCGATAAATAGACTAAAAATCAGTCCGAATCAGTCCAAATCACACGGAAATGATTCAAAAATACGACGATTCACAAATGGCTTAAATAGGGCATTTTGGACTTAAACCATCTAAGTACTTCAAACGAAGGAAAGGATGGTTTTTTTATGTCAAAAAACGAAAAGTTACCTGAAAACATTAAGCCGGAAATGATAGGTGAGAAGCGATATGTTCGCATCAGTGAGGGTGCTAGGCGCTACTCTGTTAGTCCGAATACCTTCCGCATGATGGCAGCTGAGGCACATGCCATTATCCATGTGAGAAGAATTGTATTAATCGATACCAAGATGATTGATGAATATCTGGAAGCGTTTAGGGAGGAGTAGAGTATGAAGTTCAATTATATTTATGGAAAGCAGGCAGAACAATATGATTATCTCTATATCCCGAAGGCATTCATGAAAGAGGAGCCATTTAAGACAATGACAGCGTCAGCAAAGATTATGTATGCGGTGTTCATGGAGAAACAGCAGAAATCTGTGGAGATGGGATGGATTGATGAGAAGGATCATGTATTTATAATGATAAATCCAGCTGAGATTGGCGCGGAACTCAATTGGAGTAAATCAGATGTGGTTACGGCAACGGATGAATTAGAGAAGTTTGGATTAGCTCAGATAGCAGATAAGGCAGAAAAAGATGAGAATATGAAGCTATATCTCAAGAGATTTGTATGAAGGGAGGAAGCGGTTTGAGTGAGAAAATAACATACAGCTATTACACAAGTGCACAGGCAAGCCAGAATGCATTCTTCCGACTTCCTCGTGCTTTATATGAAAAAGAGTGCTTTAGAGGGCTTAGCAATGATGCTAAGACTCTTTATGCTCTCATGCTTGATCGAATGAGTCTGTCACTGGCGAATCAGTGGCTGGATG
>CAMFPD010000007.1 GCA_945971355.1 uncultured Lachnobacterium sp. | reverse complement strand
GATTCGCCTTAGTCTCGTGGGCTCGGAGATGTGTATAAGAGACAGATATGAGGAGGGGCATTTTTATGGCAAGTAATGAGTTTGATCTATATAAAGACATTCAGGGCAGAACAAACGGTGAGATATACATAGGAGTAGTAGGCCCGGTCAGAACAGGAAAATCCACCTTTATAAAGCGATTTATAGATTTGTGTGTGCTTCCCTTTATAGAGGATGAAAATGACAGAAACAGACTGGTGGATGAACTGCCACAGGCGGGGCAGGGCAAAATGATAATGACAACCGAACCTAAATTCATACCACTTAAGGCCGCAGATATTGTCCTTGAGGATGATACCAGAGCGAAAATCAGAATGATAGACTGTGTGGGATTTATGGTAGATGGTGCATCCGGTCATATGGAGGGTGAAAATACCAGAATGGTAAAGACACCTTGGTTTGATGAGGATGTGACCTTCGAAGATGCTGCAACAATAGGCACTGAAAAGGTGATAAAGGATCATGCCACAATCGCAATAATGGTTACAACAGATGGTTCTTTCGGAGATATACCAAGGGAGAATTACCTGAAGGCAGAGAGAGAAACAGTGGAACAGCTCAAAGCATCGGATAAGCCTTTTGTGATTTTGCTTAATACAATAAAGCCATATAGCAATGATGCAATAAAGCTGAAGGAATGGATGCAGAAGGAGTACAACTGCAGTGTGCTTCCTATGAATTGTAATCAGATGCAGAAGAATGAGGCTATAATGGTTCTGGAGCAGATAGCTTTTGAATTCCCAGTATCCAGAGTAGATTTCTATGTCCCTAAATGGATTGAGATGCTGGAGAATGATAATCCAATAAAACACTGTATCATAGATTATGCAAGAAAATTTATGAAGCATGTATCTAAGATGCAGGATTTACGAGAGGGCAAGTACAAGGAGATTGAGCCTGAGGCAGAGTGTGAGGATGTCATAAAGAACGTAAATCCCTACAGAATGAGTCTTGTGGATGGAACCATATCTGTAAATATAGAGGTGAACGAAAAGTATTATTTCAAGAACCTGTCAGATTTGACGGGGGTTCCAATTACAAGTGAGTATCAGTTAATATCTGAAATTGCAAAGCTTACATCTATGAAAAAAGCCTATGAGAAGGTGCAGGATGCTATGGATTCTGTCATGCAAAAGGGTTATGGAGTGGTTATGCCGGAACTATCCGATATCACAATGGATGAACCAGTGCTTATACAGCATGGCAACAAATATGGAGTTAAAATGAATGCAATTTCACCATCCATTCATTTTATACGTGCAAACATAGAGACTGAGATTGCTCCAATTGTGGGAAGCAGGGAGCAGGCGGAGGATTTGATTACATATATTAAGGACGGACAGAATGAGGTGGAGGGAGTCTGGAACACCAATATTTTTGGCAAGTCCATCGGTGAGCTTATGGAGGATGGTATCAGAAATAAGATAATGCAGATGGATGACGAGTGTCAGGTGAAGCTACAGGATACCATGCAAAAGATAGTGAATGACAGTAAGGGTGGAATGGTTTGTATCATTATATAGATAATAAGAAGAGAGGACTAATCGGCTGAGGCTGGTTGGTCCTCGCTTTCTTTAATATTTGTAATAAATGCAGAGTATATATAAAGGTGTGCGTTGTTATAACACTGTATTGACATAGGCAGAAGTGGAGAATATAATAATATTAAAGGAGTGATATTATGGCAAACACAAATATAACAATGAGAATTGATGAGAATTTAAAGGCACAGTTGCAGGAACTTATGAGTGATTTAGGGTTAGATATGACAACATTTTTTACAATGGCTGCAAAACAGGCAATAAGGGAACAAGCTTTACCATTCAATGTGTCAAGAGAAATTCCGAATAAAGAAACAATAGAGGCTTTCCAAGAAGTAGAAGAAATGAAAAAGCATCCCGAGAATGTAAAATCATATAGTTCTTTTTCTGATTTACTCAATGAGGTGAAACAGGATGTATAACATTGTTCCAACTGGTAAATTCAAAAAAGATTTAAAGATTGTAGTTAAACGTGGATATGATACAAGGTTAATAGATGCTGTTGTTACAAAATTGGCAAATGGAGAAGTTCTTGAACCAAAATACAAAGATCATTCATTAAGTGGAAACTATATTGGAAAAAGAGAATGTCATATTACACCCGATTGGTTATTAATATATGAGTATGATAATGATAATTTGTTTTTATATTTAACAAGAACTGGAACGCATAGTGATTTATTTTAAAGAATTGTAAATCATAGTGGGTGAATTTAATGATAGTCAACTCAGTTGGTCACATATACTGATACAACAGAAGCTGCCAATGCAGATTATGTTGATTATATACACAGGTAAACACATAAAAACACAAGGAGAATTCAATGCAGGTAATTTTTTTACACCACAGCAGTTTTTTGATAGAAGTAGATGACAAGGTACTCATATTCGACTACTTTGATGGCAACAAGGTTAATGGCTATACCTTCAAGGGTAAAATCCCAGAGTATGCCCCGGATACCGAGATATACATGTTCGCAAGCCACAGCCACCAGGATCACTATGATATGGACGTTCTTCGCCTAGCGAATAAATACGAGAATATAAAATACATTTTTTCAAAGGATATTAGGATAAGCCCTAATTTTTTATCAAAGCATGGCATTGATCCAAAGGTGAGAGAGCGGGTTACATTTGTAGTACCTGACAAGGATTATGAAGTAGATGGGGTAAAGATTAAAACACTTCGGTCTACAGACACAGGGGTAGCTTTTTATGTTAATGTAGATGGTGTGACCCTGTTCCATGCAGGAGATCTGAATGACTGGCACTGGGATGGCGTTGGGGACCTGATGAACGGTAAAATGAGAAGAAGCTTCAGGCATGAGATAAACAAGCTTAGAGAGCTTCCGCTTAATGTTGCTTTTATGCCAATGGATACAAGACTGGGTTCTTTCGCAAAAGAAGGAATTGATTATTTCCTTAAGACAACATCTGCTGAGTTTGTGTTCCCAATGCATATGTGGCAGGATTATTCTCCAATTAAAGAATATAAAAAGTGTATCAGCAATTCGGGAATGGCTGACAGAGTAATGGAGATATCCAGAGAGAATCAGGTGTTTGCTTTTGGGGAAAACTAAATTATGTTAGTCAAATTATTGAATTTGCTAAAAACTTAAGATATAATAAAATGATGCTAAGAATAAAGCAACAGGAGGAATTTGTGATGGGAGATTTTTTAATGTGCGTTGCACAGTACCTTATAATTATGGTAATCTTAGCTGCGATAGGATGCGCAGGTGGTTTTATTGGAGTTAAACTTCGCAAATCCAAGGATGCAAAAAAGGCTGCAGTTAAAGAAGAGACTGTAAGTGTAGAGGAATAAATCGAAGGAGAGAAAGTAACAGTAATGAAGAAGAGTTATGGCGTTAATGAGCTTCGCCGCAAGTATCTTGAATTTTTTGAGAGCAAGGATCATCTTGCTATGAAGAGCTTTTCATTGGTTCCACACAATGATAACAGCTTATTGCTTATAAATGCAGGAATGGCACCACTTAAGCCTTATTTTACAGGTCAGGAGGTTCCACCTAGAAAGAGAGTTACAACATGCCAGAAGTGTGTACGTACAGGTGATATCGAGAATGTTGGAAAGACAGCTCGTCATCTTACATTTTTTGAAATGCTTGGAAACTTCTCTTTTGGAGACTATTTCAAGCATGAGGCAATTGCTTGGTCTTGGGAATTTTTGACAGAGGTTCTTGGTCTTGAGGCTGACAGACTCTATCCATCTATTTATGGAGAGGATGATGAGGCATTTGATATCTGGACAAAGGAAATTGGAATTGCCCCAGAGAGAATCACCAGATTCTATCGTGATCCAGAGACAGGTGAATGCGATAACTTCTGGGAGCATGGTGCCGGACCATGTGGACCATGTTCTGAAATTTATTACGATAGAGGAGAGAAATACGGATGTGGAGATCCAGGATGTAAGGTTGGCTGCGAGTGTGACCGCTTTATGGAGGTATGGAACAACGTATTTACTCAGTTTAACGGTGATGGACACGGCGGATACGAAGAGCTTGAGAACAAGAATATTGATACTGGTATGGGTCTTGAGCGTCTCGCTGTTGTTATGCAGGATGTAGATTCTGTATTTGATATTGATACCATGAAGGCTATTCGTGATAAGGTTTGTGAGCTTTCTGGCAAGACATACCAGACAGATGCAATTGATGATATTTCAATCAGACTTATCACAGACCATATTCGTTCTTCAACCTTCCTTATTTCTGATGGTGTAATGCCAAGTAATGAGGGAAGAGGATATGTTCTTCGTCGTATCATAAGACGTGCTGCGCGTCATGGAAGAATGTTAGGAATCGATGGAACTTTCCTTGCTAAGATTTCTCAGGTAGTTATAGATGAGAGCAAGGACGGATATCCAGAGCTTGAGGAGAAGAAGGATTTCATTCTTAAGGTTCTCACTCAGGAGGAGGAGAAATTCGCGAAGACTATCGATCAGGGGTTAAATATTCTTGCAGAGATGGAAGAGAAGATGCAGGCTGAGGGCAAGAAGGTTCTCTCTGGAGAGGATGCATTCAAGCTGTATGATACATATGGATTCCCAATTGATCTCACAAGCGAGATTCTTGAGGAAAAGGGATTCTCATATGATGAAGCAGGATTTGAGGCTTGCATGGAGAAACAGAGACAGACAGCCCGTGGTGCTCGTAAAGAGACTAACTATATGGGTGCTGATGCCAATGTTTATAATGAGATTGAGTCTGCTATTACTACAGAATTTGTAGGCTATGATAGCTTAAATGCCAAAGAGCAGGTTGCATTCCTCACAACTGAGGATGAAGTGGTTGAAGCTTTATCTGATGGCAATAAGGGCTCAATTATTGTAGCAAGAACACCTTTCTATGCAACAATGGGTGGACAGCAGGGTGATAAGGGTATCATCAAATCTGCAACTGGTACATTTGTTGTTGAGGATACAGTTAAGGTTGTTGGAAACAGAGTGGCACATGTTGGATATGTGTCTGAGGGTATGATCAGCAGTGATCAGGAGGTTGAACTTATAGTTGACGCTACACTTCGTGCTAAGACATGCCGTAATCATTCTGCCACACACCTTCTCCAGAAGGCTCTTCGTGAAGTGCTTGGTACCCATGTAGAGCAGGCTGGTTCATTCCAGGATGGGGAGAGAACACGTTTCGACTTCTCTCATTTCTCTGCTATGACTGCTGAGGAGCTTGCTAAGGTTGAGGCAATTGTTAACGAGAAGATTTCTGAGGCTATTCCAGTTGAGACTGCTGTTATGACACAGGACGAGGCTAAGAAGACTGGAGCTATGGCTCTTTTCGGTGAGAAATACGGTGAGAAGGTTCGTGTAGTTTCTATGGGAGACTTCTCTAAGGAACTTTGTGGTGGTACACATGTCAAGAATACAGGAGAGATTTCTGCATTCAAGATTATTTCCGAGAGTGGTGTTGCTGCTGGAGTCAGACGTATTGAAGCAATTACAGGAGATAATGTATTTGCTTATTATGCTAAGCTTGAGGAGGAACTTAATCAGGCAGCTAAGGTGGTTAAGTCTACACCAGCTAACCTAGTTGACAGACTTGAGCACTTGATGGCTGAGCTTAAATCACTTCAGAGTGAGAATGAGTCATTGAAGAGTAAGGCTGCAAAGGATGCTCTTGGTGATGTTATGGACCAGGTTGTTGAGGTTAAGGGTGTTAAGCTTCTTGCTACAAGTGTAGATGGAGTTGATATGAATGGACTTCGCGACCTTGGAGATCAGCTCAAGGAGAAACTTGGTGATGGAGTTGTAGTCATTGCTTCAGCTTGTGATGGAAAAGTAAACCTTATTGCTATGGCAACCGACAGTGCAATGGCAGCTGGTGCCCATGCCGGTAACCTTATTAAGGCAATTGCAGCTAAGGTTGGAGGAGGCGGCGGTGGCCGTCCAAATATGGCACAGGCTGGTGGTAAGAACCCGGCAGGAATTCCTGATGCAATTGCTGAGGTTAAGAATGCACTTGAGGGTATGCTTAAATAGTTTTTTATAAAGCTGAAAATTATTTTAATAAATTATATTAAAAGTATTGACAAATACGAATAATTGGTTAGAATATTTGTTAGTGCAAATTAGTAGAGAAATACCTAACAGTTGATGCACAATACGCAACTGGAGGGAGGTTAGGATTTAGAATGTCTAGTGTTATTGTAAAAGAAAATGAGACTTTAGATAGCGCATTACGTCGTTTCAAGAGAAACTGTGCTAAGGCTGGTATCCAGCAGGAGATTCGTAAGCGTGAGCATTACGAGAAACCTAGCGTAAAGCGTAAGAAAAAATCTGAAGCAGCTAGAAAAAGAAAATACAACTAGTGTATTTATGAAGAACTACCGCGTAGCGGTAGTTCTTTTTACTTTTTTCTTGAAGTTGGTGCATTAAGGAGGATACAGTATGAATGAGAACTTGAAGAAGATGTTTGGTTATTATAAGCCCTATAAAGGAATTTTTTGTGCGGATATGTTTTTTGCGACTGTTTCAGCACTTATTGCTTTGACGATTCCACTTGTGGTCAGATATGTCACATCCACACTTATTTATGAGGAGACGGATGTGATTGTTCATCAGATTTTATTTATTGCTTTGGGATTATTTGCTCTATTAGCGGTGGATTGTTATAGTAAATTCTTTATCGGAAATTATGGACATGTTATGGGAGCTAAGATGGAATATGATATGAGAGCGGAGCTCTTTGCGCATCTTCAGAAATTATCATTTTCATTCTATGATGATGCTAAGGTTGGTCAGCTTATGAGCCGAGTAACCTCAGACCTTTTTGATATAACAGAGCTTCTGCACCATGGACCTGAAAATATAATTTTATCATTGTTAAAGATAGCAGGAGCACTTATCATTCTTCTTAATATTAATGGTTGGCTTGCCCTTGCAGCATTTATAGTTCTTCCATTTATGTTTTGGTTTGCTTTTGCACTGAATAAGAAAATGAGGGCTGCTTTCAAGAAAAATCGTGTGAAAATTGCTGAGATAAATGAGCAGATTGAGGATAATCTATCAGGTATTCGTGTAGTAAAATCCTTTGCAAATGAGGATATTGAAAACGAAAAATTCAGAATTGGAAATGACGGTTTCCTTGCAGCAAAGAAAAACAGTTATCATTACATGGGAATTTTTCAGTCTGGTGTGGGAGTTTTCTCAACACTCATTCAGGTAAATGTAATTATTATTGGTGCAATTTTAATTGCTTATGGTAAGGTGAACATAAGTGATTTGATTACATTTTTATTATATATAGGAGTGTTTACTGATCCAATCCGAACACTTGTTGATTTTACAGAGCAGTTTCAGAATGGCTACACAGGCTTTGAACGTTTCAGAGAGATTATGGATATTGAGCCTGATATAAAGGATTCAGAAAACGCAACTGAGCTTGAAAATGTCAAAGGTGAGATTGAGTTCGAGAATGTTTCGTTTAAATACAATGACGGAGCAGAGGAAGTATTGAACAACATTAATCTCAAGGTGCCGGCAGGGGCTTACATGGCTTTAGTTGGATCGTCCGGAGCAGGAAAAACAACACTTTGCTCTTTGATTCCCAGATTTTATGATGTTACAGAGGGAACAATTAAGATTGACGGCAAGGACATCAGAGACGTTACCCTTAACAGTCTTCGAAACCATATTGGAATGGTTCAGCAGGATGTTTACCTGTTTGCAGGAACAATTCTTGAGAATATCTCATACGGTAAGCCAGGTGCAACCAGAGAAGAGATTATAGAAGCAGCAAAAAATGCTAATGCCCATGAGTTTATTATGTCATTCCCGGATGGATATGACACGGATATAGGACAGAGAGGCATCAAGCTTTCAGGAGGTCAGAAGCAAAGGCTTTCAATTGCCAGAGTATTCCTGAAGAACCCACCGATTCTTATTTTTGATGAGGCGACATCAGCACTTGATAACGAGAGTGAGAAGGTAGTACAGGAATCGCTGGAGAAGCTTGCCAAGAACAGAACTACTTTTGTAATAGCTCATAGATTGACAACAATTCAGAATGCCCAGAATATTCTTGTACTCACAGAGGAAGGAATAGCAGAGTCGGGTTCTCATGAGGAATTACTGGCTAAGGGCGGTATCTACGAGAAGCTTTATCATATGCACCGATAATGAGCTTTTGTTTTTGAAGTTAATAGGTTATGATATGGTGCTATTTGATTTTAGCAACGGCACTAATACAATAATGAAAATCCGTAGAGTAAAGCCCTAGAGTTGGCAGATGCTTTATTTTGCCTTTAGGGAAGGTGTACTTCAATGGCAAGACTGTCAATGTTTGATTGTCCACCCCACACAGACAGCTAGGATGATTATCTTAGTTGTCTGTGTGGGGTGGACAATCGGGCGTTGCTGTCTTGCTTTTGAAGAACCAGCTTCTATCGAAGAAGGCAAAATGAAGTATCGTCAACTCTTGGCTTTATGGTTAGGATTTTCATTATTGTATTGAGTGTTGTTGCTTATATATAATAAAACTATAAAAAAACAGTAAACAAATGCAAATCATTTGCATTATTTATGAATTGCGAGTACAATACACTGTGGCGGATATATAAATCACGCGATATGCGTTTATAGATAAGGAGTGAATAAAAATGACAAAGATTGATATTATTTCTGGATTCCTTGGAGCTGGAAAAACTACATTTATCAAGAAGATGATAGAGGAAGCTTTCAAGGGAGAGCAGGTTGTTCTTATTGAAAATGAGTTTGGTGAAGTTGGAATTGACGGTGGGTTTTTGAAGGATGCCGGTATCCAGATAACTGAGATGAATTCTGGCTGTATCTGTTGTTCACTTGTAGGAGATTTTGCAACAAATCTTAATGAGGTCATTACAAAGTATCATCCAGACCGTATTCTTATTGAACCATCAGGAGTAGGTAAGCTTTCTGATGTTATGAAGTCAGTTATTGATATAGAAAAAGAGCAGGATGTTAAGCTTAACGCTCTTGTAACTGTTGTAAATGCTCTTAAGGCAAACAAGCAGATGAAGGCATTTGGAGAGTTCTTTAACAACCAGATTGAGTATGCTACAACAGTAATACTAAGCAGAAGCCAGAATGCTACACCTGAGCAGCTGGAGTTCTGTGTAAAACAGATTCAGAAGCTTAACCCTAATGCGGCAATAATTACAACAGACTGGTCAGCTATTGCAGGTGAGAAGATTCTTGCTACTATGGAGGGACAGGATAATCTTGAGATGAAGGTTCTTGCAGAGGCCCGTCATGCCCATGAGGAGCATGAGCACCATCATCACGACCATGAAGAGCACGAGCATCATCACGATCATGAAGGACATGAACACCACCATGAGCATGATGAGAACTGCACCTGCGGATGCCATGACCACGATCATGAAGAACATGAGCACCATCATGACCACGAAGGACATGAGCATCATCATGACCACGAGGAGCATGAGCACCATCACGACCATGAAGGACATGAACACCACCATGAGCATGATGAAAACTGTACATGTGGATGCCACGACCATGATCATCACCATCATGCAGATGATGTATTCACAAGCTGGGGCAAGGAGACACCTCACAAGTTTGAAAAGTCTAAGCTTGAAGAAATTTTAAAGAAATTTGTTGAGGATGACAATATTCTTCGTGCAAAGGGAATGGTTGAGTCAGTTGACGGAACATGGATTTATTTCGATATGGTTCCAGGTGAATATGAAATCCGCGAAGGGGAACCAGATTACACAGGTAGATTAGTTGTTATTGGAACAGATATTCATGAGCATGAGCTTGAGGAAATCTTTGGAATTGCTTAATTAGATAGTTTGAAAGGAAAAGATATGGCACAGGAAATTCCAGTATATTTGTTTACCGGATTCATGGATAGTGGTAAGACTACTCTTGTGGAGGAGACGCTCTATGAGAATGATTTTAGCGATGGCGCTAAGGGCCTTATAATTATGTGTGAGGATGGGGACAAAGAGTATAACGAAGATAAACTTAAAACTGTAAATTTCAAGCTTACATCAATTGAAAATGAAGAGGATTTTACTTCAGAAAAACTTCGTGAGCTGAATGAGCAGTATTTACCAGAACAGGTATTTATTGAATACAATGGTACATGGGGAATTGACAGGATTCTTGAGGCAGAGCTCCCTGAAAACTGGGTTATTGTTCAGCATCTTACAACAGTTGATTCCACAACCTTTGATTTATATATGAACAACATGAGAGCAATAATGCAGGAGCAGGTTTTTGCAAGTGATGTTGTTATATTTAATAGAACTGATGATGACACTGACAGAGGTCATCTCAGAAGGACAATAAAAAATATCAACAGAAAAGCTCAGATTGTCTACGAGAGAAAAGATGGAACAATTGATGAGAGACCTGAGGAACTTCCATTTGATATTAATGCAGATGTGATTGAGCTATCAGATGCAGATTATGCAATATGGTTTATGGATGCCACAGAAAACTATAAAAAGTATGATGGAAAGAAAATTAAATTCCGTGCACTTGTGTACAATCCTGACAAGCTCAAAAAAGGCATTATGGTTCCAGGCAGATTTGCAATGACGTGCTGTATAGAGGATGTTCAGTTTATCGGATTTAAGTGTAAATATAATGACGAAGAATCTATTCCTCATAAGTCATGGATTGACATTACAGCTGAGGTAAAGGTTGAATTTGCAATGGAATATAAGGGCAAGGGACCAGTACTTTATCCTATTTCCATTGAGATGGCAGAGAAACCTGAGGACGAGCTGGTATACTTTTCATAAATTATTGTTATAGTATATCAAATATAAGATATTGATAAATTATATCAATTCATTTACAATAAAGAGGCGTGGAAACGTCTCTTTTTTATAAAATAAATAAAAATGTTAATTGTACATAAACATTTTAATAGTATTAACAAGAGAAGTGAAACAAAAGGGATTAGAAAACACTAGGAGGAAGCAATATGTATCCAATCGTGCGTAGAGAGCAGTTGGCAGATAACATTATTTTAATGGATATCAAAGCGCCAAGAGTTGCAAAAGAATGTTTACCAGGACAGTTCATTATTGCAAAGACAGATGAAGTGGGAGAGAGAATTCCACTTACAATCTGTGATTATGACAGAGAAAAGGAAACAGTAACAATTGTTGTTCAGACTATTGGCGCTGGAACAGAGCGTATGATGGCTCTCAAAGAAGGAGATTCGTTACAGGATTTCGTTGGACCACTTGGATGTCCATCTGAGTTATGTGAGGAGAAAAACCTTGAGGAAACTAAAAAGAAGAAGATAGTATTTATTGCCGGAGGTCTTGGAACAGCACCTGTATATCCACAGGTTAAATGGCTTCATGAACATGGAGTAGAATGTGATGTTATCATGGGCTTCAGAAATAAGGGGCTTCTTTTCTTTGAGGAGGAGATGAAGGCTGTAGCAACCAACTTATATGTGTGTACAGATGATGGTTCATATGCTTTCCATGGTAATGGCAGCCAGTGCCTTGAGTCATTAGTAAACGAAGGAAAAGAATATAATCAGTGTGTTGCAATTGGACCAATGATTATGATGAAATTTACATGTCTTGCTACTAAGAAGCTTGGAATTCCAACAATCGTTTCTATGAATCCTATTATGGTTGATGGAACAGGAATGTGTGGAGCCTGCCGTCTTGTTGTAGGAGATCAGGTCAAGTTCGCATGTGTAGATGGACCAGAGTTTGATGGTCATCTTGTAGATTTTGATCAGGCTATGAAGAGACAACAGCAGTACAAGACAGAGGAAGGTCGCGCTAAGCTTGCATATGAAGAGGGCGATACACACCACGGTGGATGTGGACATTGCGGAGGTGATAAATAATGGCACAGGATGTTTTAGTTAGAGTACCTGTTCGTGAGCAGGAGCCAAAGGTTCGTGCTACTAATTTTGAAGAGGTTTGTTACGGATATAATGCAGAGGAAGCTGTTTCAGAGGCATCACGTTGTCTCAACTGTAAAAATGCACAGTGCGTAAAGGGCTGCCCTGTATCAATTAATATTCCTGCATTTATTGAGCAGGTTAAAAATGAAAATTATGAGGCTGCATATCAGATTATCTCTGAGTCTTCAGCACTTCCTGCTGTATGTGGACGTGTTTGCCCACAGGAGAGCCAGTGTGAAGGAAAATGTATCAGAGGCTTCAAGGGTGATCCGATTTCTATTGGTAAGCTTGAGCGTTTTGTTGCTGACTGGGCTAGAGAGAATGGAATCAAGCCAAATGGAGCAGAGGAGAAGAATGGTAAGAAGGTTGCAGTAATCGGTTCTGGCCCAGCAGGTCTTACATGTGCTGGAGATCTTGCTAAGCTTGGTTATGATGTGACAATCTTCGAGGCACTTCATGCTGCAGGTGGAGTATTAAGCTATGGTATTCCAGAGTTCCGTCTCCCAAAGGATAAGGTAGTTGCAGCTGAGGTTGAGAATGTTAAATCGCTTGGTGTAAAGATTGAGACAAACGTAGTAATTGGAAAATCAGTTAAGATTGATGAGCTTATGGAACAGGAAGGCTTTGATGCTGTATTTATCGGATCAGGAGCTGGACTTCCAAGATTTATGAATATTCCAGGAGAGCAGGCTAATGGTGTGTTCTCTGCAAATGAGTTCCTTACAAGAAACAACCTTATGAAGGCTTTCAAGGAAGGCTATGAGACACCTATCTCAAGAGGTAAGAAGGTTGTTGTAGTTGGTGGTGGAAACGTAGCTATGGATGCTGCCAGAACAGCCCTTAGACTTGGAGCTGAGACTCATATTGTATACCGTCGTGGTGAGGATGAGCTTCCAGCACGTAAGGAAGAAGTACATCATGCAAAAGAAGAAGGAATCATTTTTGATTTACTTCAGAACCCAACAGAGATTCTTGTTGATGAAGAAGGCTGGGTAAAGGGAATAAGGCTTGTTAAGATGGAGCTTGGTGAGCCAGATGAGTCTGGACGTAGAAGTCCTGTAGAGATTCCTGGATCAGAGTACGAGATTGAGTGTGACACAGTTATTATGTCCCTTGGAACCTCTCCAAACCCACTTATTTCTTCTACAACAGAAGGACTTGAGGTTAACAGGAGAAAATGTATCGTGGCTCAGGAGGACACTGGTGCAACATCCAAGGAAGGCGTATATGCTGGTGGAGATGCTGTTACAGGAGCAGCTACAGTTATTCTTGCTATGGGAGCTGGTAAAGCTGCAGCAAAGGGAATCCATGAGTTTCTTTCAAAACAGTAAATTTTGTTAAATTATTTTCATCCTTATTTATTTTTATGATAAGGGCATAATAATTTCAGACTTTGAAATTAAAGGATGAGTATTATGTATAAGGATGATGAAACATATTTTTATGAATATGGTCTTTCTGATGCTCAGGTAGAGGAAAGAGTTGCTGCTCATGCAGATAATTGCAAGGTTGAATCGTCGACAAGGCGGATTTCGGATATTGTGAAGTCCAATGTGTTAACGTATTTCAACCTTGTTTTTGTTATATTGGCAGTTTTATTAGGTATTGTAGGTGCATGGGCTGATATGCTTTTCCTGCCGGTAATAATTGCAAATACCTGTATTGGGATAGTTCAGGAGATACATTCAAAAAAGGTGCTGGATAAGCTGACCATTGTTAATGCAACAAGGATTAAGACTCTTCGTGAAGGCGAGATAAAAACACTTTCATCGGAGGAACTGGTAAGAGATGATATATGTATCTTTGAGGCAGGAAGTCAGATTCCGGCAGATGCAGTTGTTGTGGAGGGAAATGCTAATTTAAACGAGTCATTAATAACGGGAGAAGCTGATGAAGTTGCTAAAAATCCAGGGGATATACTCTTGTCAGGAAGTTTTGTTATATCAGGATATGTAAAAGCAAAGCTTGATAAGGTTGGAAAGGAGTCCTATGTATCAAAGCTTACAATTGATGCGACGAAATCAAAGAAAAACGAACAATCTGAAATTATAAAATCGCTAAATCTGCTAATCAAGATAATTGGAATACTTATTATCCCTATTGGAATAAGTATATTTGTCCAGTCTTTTATTGTTATTGGAAGACCTCTGAAGGAGAGTATAACAGGAATGGTGGCCGCAGTTGTGGGAATGATTCCAGAAGGCTTGTATTTACTTTCCAGTGTTACAATGGCTGTAAGTACAGCAAAACTTGCATATAAACAGGTACTTGTGCACGATATGAAATGTATTGAGACTTTGGCAAGAGTAAATGTACTGTGTCTGGATAAGACCGGCACAATCACAGAGCCTAAAATGAAGGTACATGAATACATGGTGTATGAAAATTCCTGCATTGATTCTAAAAATGCAAAATGTGAAACTGAGAATATATTAGGTGATTTTATATACTCAATGCAAAATGATAATGCCACAATGGATGCTCTAAAAAAACATTTTGTGAACAGAAATGGAAAGATTCCAAGTGAGGTTGTACCCTTCTCGCCTGAAAATAAGTATTCGAAGGCTATATTTGACGGGGTGACTTATATTCTGGGTGCTCCTGAGTGCGTTTTGCGCGACAATTATGCTGAGGTTGAAGAGGATGTAAAACAATACACAGAACAGGGATTTAGGGCAATTGTATTTGCAAAGGATGATAAGACACCACTGGCGCTTATTGCGCTTGCAAATCCGGTGAGAAAAGGTGCCAAAGAAATATTTAAGTATTTTGATGACAATAAAGTTCAGGTAAAAGTAATATCTGGGGATGATCCGGTGACTGTTTCCAGAGTGGCCATAGCGGCTGGAATCAGTGATGCAGAAAAATATGTGGATGCATCAACACTTGAAGAGGAAGAGGATTACAGAGAAACAGTAAAAAATTACACTGTCTTTGGACGTGTGAAGCCAGAACAGAAACGAAAAATTGTGGAGGCTTTAAAAAAGAATGGTAACACTGTTGCAATGACTGGGGATGGTGTAAATGATGTACTAGCACTTAAGGATGCGGATTGCAGTATTGCATTGGCATCAGGAAGTGAAGCGGCATGTGACGTGTCTCAGCTTGTACTCATGGATTCTGACTTTTCCAGAATGAAAGATGTTGTAGATGAAGGACGGAGAGTGGTAAACAACCTTCAAAGAACTGCCTCTCTTTTTCTTGTAAAGAATATTTTTTCCATGCTTCTTGGGATTTTTTCGGTTATATTTATGCTGGAATATCCCTTTGAACCATCTCAGATATCATTGGTAAGCATGTTTACGATTGGTGTTCCAGCTTTCTTGCTTGCTCTTGAGCCAAACAACAATCCGATAAGTGGTAATTTTTTGAGTAATATTCTGTTTAGGGCTTTGCCGGCTGGAGTCACCAGCTTTCTTATTGTGAGTGGTCTGGTTGTTTTCTCAGAAGAATTTAAGGTGGATGAAGCCTGCATCTCCACGTCTTGTACGGTTCTTGTGGCATTTGTTGGGTTTGTGTTTCTATACGACACCATGAGGATAGAAAAAACAATAAAACAAGGCTACATCATTATGCTGATATGCCTTGTTTTGGGATTGATTTTTTCTATTGTTTTTGCTGGAGAAATATTTTCGTTTACCAGTCTCAAAAAGCCGTGCTTAATGCTTATGGTATTATTTGTATTAGCCACGGACCCGATTTTTAGATACACAAGTCGTTGGGTTGATGCTGTGCAAAAATGGGCTGATAAAAGAGTTCGTTAATGTTTAAGATAGAAGACAAGCGACTAATCGGTCATTGTCTTCTTTTTTCATAAAGCAAAGCCTGATGAAACGATCTCCAAAGCCAGGGAATGTAGAACAGTCCCTTATCATCATGTTTTCCCGTATTGCCTTTTCAAATAATTCATGTGAGGAAACAGAGCTATCTAGTATCTTAAGAAGTAAAAAGTTGGAGTTTGAAGGATAAACCTTGAATTTACCGCTTTCCTCAAAAATTCTGGTAAGCCTTGAACGCTCTTTAGTCATAAGCTTTCTTGTGGCTAAAATATATTCGGTATCCATAAACATTGTTTCACCCGCCACCACAGCAAGAGAGTTAATCATCCATGGATTTTTGTTGGAGTTGATGTCATTAAGTAAATTTTTATTTCCAGTAATGGCATATCCAAGTCTTAGACCAGGGGCTGCAAAAAATTTGGATGTCCCGCGAAGTACCATTAAATTATCATACTCCTTACACAGAGGGATGGCGCTTATTTCGTTAATATTCTCAGCAAATTCCACATAGGTTTCGTCTATCATCATATAGGTGTTTGTTTCCTTGCAGTGAGATAGCAATGTGGAGAGATTTTCTCTTGATACACATCCACCTGTAGGATTGTTTGGGTTACAGATGATAATAAGGTCCGTATCTGTAGTGATGTTTGATTTGAAATTATCTACATCAAGTTTGAAATTATCATTCTCGTTTAACATATAGTAATCAATTTCACTGCCCTGAAGCTTTAAATCACGCTCGTATTCAGAGTAGGTAGGTCCAAGAAGTAAGGTTTTCTTTGGGGCTGTAATCTGAATGAAAAGAGATATTAACTCTGTGCATCCATTACCAACCAGTATATTATCAGCATCGCACATACAGTAGCTTGCTATAGACTGTCTTAGAGAAGTGTATTCCCTGTCAGGATAACTTGTTATAACATCTATCTTATCAGCCAATGTTTTTCTTAAAAGTGGAGATACTCCAAGTGGATTAACATTAGCAGAAAAACTTATTATGTCCTCTTTCTTTATATTGTAAACTTTTTCAATTTTTTCAAGGTCACTACCATGAAAATGTTCTTTTTGTTCTAGCATTTTAAAGGCCTTTCATATTGCAACAGTATTATAAATCGTTTATAATTTATTATATTCTATGTTTAAGAAAAATCAACAGAGAATGACGTCGAGGTAGTAGTTGTGCGTAAACGAATTGGGCAGATCGCCAGAGGAAAGTTTGAGTACACGAAGCCGCTTTTAAGCTTTTCAGACGAAAAAATTGAGATTCAGGTTACTGAGGGATGTAATTACGAAGGATTTTTTACCATCACAAGCAGTAATAAAATCTCCATTCGAGGAGTGATTTATTCAACTAATCCGCGATTGAAATGTCTGACGCCACAGTTTGATGGTACGGAAGTAAGGATTCGTTATAATTTCCAAAGCAAAGGTCTGGAAGAAGGAGATTGTGAAGAAGGAAATTTTGTGATTGTATGCAACCAGTGTGAATACAGTCTTTCTTTTTGTGCGACAATATCTAAACTTTATCCGGAATGCTCAACGGGTATAGTCAAGAATCTCTATGATTTTTCATGTCTAGCAAAGGAAAACTGGGATGAAGCATATCAGATGTTTTACCACAAAAATTTTCCAAATATCATAAACAGTAAAGAAGTAAAAGAAGCAATGATTTATAAGGGTATCATTGCAGCTAAACCTTCTAAACAGAATCTTGAAGAATTTCTTATTGGAATTCAAAAAAAGAATGTGATTAATTTCACTGTTGATAAGGACAAGCTGAAATATACCGGAATTAAAGAGTCTGTTGCAGAGCAATTGGAGATTAAAAAAAGCAGCTGGGGATATATAGAGATATCTGTGTCTGTGGATGCAGAATTTATACGCCTGTCTAAAACTGTAATTACAACAGAGGACTTTATAGGCAGTACATATAATTTTGAATATGTGATAGATGTTAATGCCATGCATGGTGGCAATAACTTCGGGCGCATTTACTTTAAATCAGCATACGAAAGCTTTTCGGTGGAAATCACAGCCTCGATGGATGAGGATATAGAGGAGGTTATGGAGCCTGTCAGGGTACAGATACAGGAATGTAAGGTTGGTATTATGGAATTGTATCAGGCTTACAGATTAAAGCGAATTGTGACAGGGGTGTGGGCAAATGAGACGATTGATATACTCAATCATTTGCATGCACTTGATCAGGATGAACCTATGTATGTGCTTATGAAGGCTCAGGCGCTTATCATAAACAGACAGAGACAGGAAGCAGAATGGATTCTTGATGATTTCAAGAGAGAATGGATTGATAAAAAGTCCCCTGTCTGGGGATATTATCTGTATCTGCTTACCTTGATGGAGAGAGAGCCAAGCTATGTTGATAAGATGACAAGAGAGATTGAGGTGATTTTTTACGAAAATCCAGATTCAATTTTGTTATTTTGGGTTTTATCTTTCCTTCAGGAACAATATTATAATAATAATGCCAGAAAGCTTAAGGCTATTGAGTACTGGATTTTGAAGGGATGCTCATCACCATATTTGTATTTGGAAGCATACTATCTTATATGGCAGGATCCGTATCTTTTGACAAAGCTGGATACCTTTGAACTTCGTGTTTTGAGGTGGGCTATCAGGCGAAAGGCTATGACAAAGGATATAGCGGATCAGATTTTTCAGATTATCGAGTTCGGAAAAGGATTTAACAAAAGTATATACAAAATTATATGCGCAGCATATGAAGCTAATCCTAAACCAGAGTACATAGGAATTATATGCAGTTATCTGATTAAAGGGAACCAGTATTCCCCTAAGTATCATTCCTGGTTTGAGAAGGGAATTGAACTTGAACTTAGAATTACTGGTTTGTATGAAGCGTTTATGCAGTCTCTTGATGAGAGGGAGATAACAAGCATTCCAAGGATAATCCAGATGTATTTTCAATACGATAATACATCCTTGTCATACAAAAAAATCGCAGTTTTGTATAACAATATTATCGCAGCGAAAAATACAGAGATAGATGTATATCAGAATTACAGACGTATCATGGGCAAATTTGCAATGGAGCAGGCGAGACTTGGACATATGGACGACAATCTCGCAGTTGTGTATGATGATATGTTAGAGCTTGGCCTTATAAATGAGGATGTAGCTCATTCATTGTCTAATATTATTTTTACTAACAAACTAGTGGTATTTGATAAGCGAATGGTGAGAGCTATTATTTATCAAAGGCAGATGAAGGACCCGCAAATTGTGCCTATTTTTGAACAGGTGGCCTATTTTTCACTGTTTTCCAGTGAGTATGTAATTTTGCTTGAGGATGAGAAGGGACAGCGTTATGTAAGCAGTGTTTCATACAGATTAGAAAAGCTGATGAATACAGAAAAATATATTTCGAAATGTATGGAGCTGGCTCCAGATGAAATTACATATATAGTTTCAAAATTTGATTCGAAGAAGAACTATCTGACTTTTACAAAGGAAGACAAAAACTATTTTCCAAGGCTATTGTTTGGAAATGATACATCGGCTGAGTATAAGGCGATGATACTTCCGGAGGTGGTTAGATTCTGTCAAGGTCAGGAATATGATGGTAATGTAAAAGAGTATATGTTAAATGCTGATTATAGTATGCTCTCCAAGGATGCGAGAAAGTATATTATGGATATGCTGGTATGGAACCATATGTATGAAAATGCGTATGAGCTTGTGACTGAATACGGCATTGATCAGATTGGCTCGGCATCAAAGGTTGCTCTTGCATGTTTTCTGATTGGACAGATAAATGAAGAGAAGGATGAGTTCCTTTTACAATTGTGTGAACAGACATTCTTAAACAATAAATATAACGATGCAATTCTTGGGTATCTAAGTGAATTTTATGATGGCCCTACAGCATATATGGTTAAGATATGGAAGGCTTCTAATGAATTTGATATTGACACTTATGAGCTTGAGGAGAGAATTGTAAATCAGGTTATTTATACTGATGTATTTGTTCCGGAAATTTGTGAAGTGTTTAGAAACTACTACGAAAAAGGTGGCAGAGAGCTTTCGGTGCTTGCATTTATATCTGCCGCTGCACACAGATACTTTGTGGAGGAACAGGAACTTGACAACTATATCTTTGAGATAATAGAGTCCAGATATATCTATGAGAAAGAGCTTAACGATGCATGCAGGTTAGCCCTTCTTAAGTATATATCTGAATTGAATGAGCGAAGCACTATACAGTTTAGAATTCAGGATGAGCTTCTGGCAGAATACACTCGAAGAAATATGAATTTTGCATTCTACAAGAAGCTGGATAGAAGTCTGGTTATGAAATATCACTTGTATGACAAGGTATTTCTCGAGTACAGAACCAGTCCTGCCAATCATGTGGTGTTACACTACAGCAGGGATGAGGATGGTGAAGAGTATATTACCGAGGATATGCCGGATGTGTATGATGGTATTTTTGTAAAGCAGTTCATCATGTTTTTCGGAGAGATGATTCAGTATTATATTACTGAGGAACATGGGGACAAGATTGAGGTTACAGAGAGTAATCGTCTGACTAACAATGACGTTTATAATGAGAAGGACGACAGCAGATACAATCTGCTTAATCAGATGCTTATTTCTTCTACATTGCAGGATGAGACATCACTGTATTACAATATGAAACAGTATGAGGGCTTTGATGAGGTTACCCAGAAGGTATTCAAGCTCTTGTAATTTTTGAATAAGAGGATATATGGAGAATAATAAGAATTGTTATTATCTTGGTATTGATTTAAATGACAGATATGCCATGATAAGTTATTTCCAACTGAATATGAAAGAACCGGAAACGGTTAGTACGATTGCTGGAAGTGAGAATTTTCAGATTCCTCTTATTCTGGCAAAACGAAAAGAGCTTGGTCAGTGGTATTATGGTGATGAAGCTAAAAAAATGGCACAGAATCCTGATATGATTTGTGTCGATCAGCTTATGAAGCGTGCTGTAAATGGTGACAAGATAGTTATTGATGAGGAAACTTATCCTGCGGAGGATTTACTCACTCTTTTCCTATCGAAAATAATTGCTCTTCCGCAAAAGCTTGGTAATTATTCTGGTTTTGATAAGCTTGTTATTACAGTTGAGCGATTAACAAAGGAGAATATGGAAATGTTCTGGAAAATCATGCCTAAGCTTGGATTAAAACCAGAGCAGTTTATGGTTATTGATCATAAGGAGAGTTTTTACTATTTTGCCCTTAATCAAAAGGAAGAATTATGGCTTCATGATGTGTATTTGTTTGAGTTCGATAAAACTAATATCAGATATTTTGCATTAAAGAGAAATATGAGAACTACACCACAGGTGATTACAATTGAGGAAAGCCCTAAGAAGACAATGAGTGGTGATCTTGATATAGAGTTTTCGAGAATTATTCAAAAAGCTTTTGAGAATAAGATAATCTCAACAGTTTATCTGGTTGGGGATGGCTTTGATGGGGAGTGGATGCAGTCCAGCCTTAATATATTGTGCAGAGGCAGAAGAGCATTTGTGGGCAAAAATCTTTATTCAAAGGGTTCCTGTTTTGCAGCAAAAGCCAGAGACTTGGAGGATAAATGGCCTTTTATATACATGGGAGAAAATGAGATTAAATTTAATCTTAGCCTTAAGGTTAAAAGTAAAGGTGCATTATTATTTTATAACATTATAAGTGCTGGAAAGAATTGGTTTGAGACAAAGGGACAGTGTGAGGTTATTTTGTCTGATACTACAGAGATTGATTTCTGGAAACAGCTGCCTAACAGTAGGGAGGCAAAAATAGAAACTTTGGAGCTTACAGATTTACCTAGAAGGCCAGACCGTACAACCAGAGTCAGAATTACTGCAACCCCTGTTGCAGATGATAAGATAGATATTGAAATCAGAGACTTGGGATTTGGAGAACTATTTAGAAGCACGGATAAAGTGTGGCATTACACCATGACAATGTAGGAGGAACTGATGGGAGAATTATTATTATGTAATGAATCTATAACCGCTATGCCTTACTATGTTGAGGGTATTTCTGTTAATCTGTATTCTCTGGAAGAGTTAAGCTACTATATTATGAATAATGTCTATCTGCTGGATAGGGATTTTATGAATGAGGAGCTTTGTACATGGATATTTGGTGAGGTGAAGCTTCCAAAACTTGCTGCCAGATTAAGAGAAATAATGCATGGCAATGGTTTGCTTTCTGATTTTTGTCTGGAAATACTGAAAGAATCAGGATATTGCACTATGCAGGAAATGCAGGAAATAATTTTTGCAATCCGTCAGATGGAGGAGAAGACAGATTTTGAGTGTAGTAAGATAAGAGCTGATAAGCTGATGGAAAATCAGAAATTTCTCAGTGCCATATATGAATATAAAAGACTTCTTGACAGTGAGGAAGCAAAAAAAGAAAATGCAATTATTGTGGGGAATATATGGCATAATCTGGGAACTGCATATGCCAGAATGTTTTTATTTGAGGAAGCAATAAAATGCTACAAAAAAGCGTATTCACTTAATGAAAAAAGTGAGTCGATAAGGGAATGTCTTATGGCATACAGATGTATGCATGATGAGGCTGGTTTTCTGGCAACTGCTGCAGAAAATCATATTGATGATATGGGGATTGTAGAGATTAAAAACGAGCTTTCAATTGCAAGCAGAAACGAGGAAACTGTCAAATTCGAGGAGGAATTGGAAGCAATTGCAATGCTTGCAGACAGGGACAAGGCTCTGTACAATAAGAAGATAAAAGAGCTTATTTTTAAATGGAAAGAGGATTATCGAAGGATTTGCAGGGTATAATTAAAATGTTTTTTTCAAAATTCAGAAAAAAGAAGACAGACGGAAACGGTGAACAGTTAGAACAGGAAAAAAGATATGAGAAACTAATTGAGCCCTCTCAGAAAACATATCATGTAGTCGATATGTGCGAGCAGATGATAGATGCTGCAAGAGAATTTGAGGACGCAAAGAGTGAGTATGATAAAGTTTCTTCCTATATAAACGATGTAAAGATTGTAGAGGGACTAGGTGAGAAAGATAAAAAGATTGTTGCTGAACTTGCGTCAAATGTGGCAAAGCTTAATGCCGCAAGAAAAGAGATGCTTAAAACGGAGCAAAAAATTTCTGACTCTCAATTTGCACAAATGCAGGAGCTGGAGGACGATGTTCCGAAGTCTATTAAGCTCTTGAGAACAAATGAAAAGTATTTGAATTCAATAAATAGAGATTTAAAGACCCTGGAAGGCGAAAAAACAGCCTGGGAGATATCCAAAGAGGATTGCAAGGATGAAATGAGACAGCTAAGAAGATTAGCTGTGCTTCTTACTGTTGTCTTTGCGGTGGCAGTAGTGTTCTGCCTTGTTTCATCTGTTGTTGCAGAGATGGATACTTCACTTATGATGGTGATTTCAGCATTTATTGCCGTCCTTGTAGGGGCTTACATATTCCTAAAATATCAGGATTGTCAGAGCGAGATTCAGAAATGTGATGTAAATAGAAATTATGCAATCACTTTGGAAAATCGTGTAAAGATCAAATATGTAAACATGAAAAATGCAGTTGATTATGCCTGTGAAAAATATCATGTGAGAAATGCAGATGAGCTCGAAGAGGTATATGGACTATACCTTGAGGCTGTTAAGGAGAGAGAAAAGTTCAGAAAAACTAATGATGATTTGGAATACTATAATAATGAGCTTGTTAAAACTCTCGAAAAATTCAATTTGTATGATGAAAAAATCTGGGTAAATTACGCCAAGGCAATTATCGATAATAAAGAGATGGTTGAATTGAAGCATGATCTGGTAGCAAGAAAGCAGAAGCTTAGAGGTAGAATGGAGTATAATCTGAATGCTATAACTGAGCTTAAGAGAGATATTTTAATCAACAAAAACCAGTTGGGAGATAGGGTAGAACAGGTAAATACTATTATGAAAAGAGTTGCAGAATTAAATATGTCTATTAACTAAATAATATTCATGAAATTAACAAAAATACTAAAAAGTCTGTCGCATTGACAGACTTTTTTGCATATGTTGGAATGAACAATCAAATAAGTGAGGTAAAAAATGAAAGACCATGACGAGTGGGTTGTTGCTATGGCTTATGTTCCGTGGCAAAAATTTAAAGAACCTTATGATCCTTCTAAGGCATTTATGGTTGGGACAATATTTCCAGAACTGAACAAACCATTTACAGGTAAGAGGGAGGGCATGAATGAACGATATAGATAGTATGAATAAAGAACAGCTTTTTACTTGGATTAATCAATTGTGCTTTTGCGCAGATGATATGATGTTGTATCTTGATACACATCCAGAGGATGCTGATGCATTAGAATACTATAATCAGTGTATGGCTGTTTTAGATAAGTTAAAAAGAAAATACGAGTCAAAATATGGCTTGTTATCATTGTGCAATGCCTCAAACCTGTCTGAGTGGAATTGGAATAAAGAACCTTATCCATGGGAAAACAGAGAAAGGAGAATGCGATAATGTGGAATTATGAAAAACGATTACAGTATCCGGTAAATATTACAACTCCTAACCCTAGAATTGCAAAGGTTATCATGTCGCAATACGGTGGACCAGATGGAGAAATGGGAGCGTCCATGAGATATTTATCTCAGAGGTATTCCCAGAAAAATAATAGAGTTGCAGGACTGTTGACAGATATAGGAACTGAGGAACTAGCGCACCTTGAGATGGTTGCAGCAATAGTCAGACAGCTTACAAAAGGTCTTAGCGCCAGAGAATTGGAAAAGGAGGGATTTGGAGCATACTATATTGATCACACTGGAGGAATTTGGCCACAGGCTGCAGGTGGAGTTCCTTTCAATGCATGTGAGTTCCAGTCAAAGGGAGATCCAATTACAGACCTTGTGGAAGATATGGCGGCAGAACAGAAGGCTAGAACAACCTATGACAATATACTAAGACTTGTTAAGGATAATGAGGTTGCAGACCCAATCAGATTTTTGAGAGCCCGTGAGATTGTTCATTTTCAGAGATTTGGTGAAGGACTTAGAATGATACAGGATGATCTGAATAGTAAGAACTTTTATAGTTATAATCCTGATTTTGACGTTGATAAATCGTGATTTTTGGAGTATAATTTCGAAGAAATACACATATTAGAGGAGATATACATTAATGAGTAAAATTAGAACGAGATTTGCACCTAGTCCAACAGGAAGAATGCATGTAGGTAATCTTCGTACAGCTTTGTATGCTTATTTAATTACTAAGCATGAGGGTGGAGATTTTATTTTGAGAATAGAGGATACTGACCAGGAAAGATTTGTGGAAGGCGCAGTTGATATTATCAATAGAACTCTTGAGAAGACAGGTCTTATTCATGACGAGGGACCTGATAAGGACGGAGGATGTGGTCCTTATGTACAGAGTGAGAGACAGGCGGCTGGTATTTATCTGGAGTATGCCAAGAAGTTAGTGGAAAAGGGCGAGGCATATTACTGCTTTTGCGATAAGGAGAGACTTGACAGCTTAAGAACAACAGTTGCAGGTAAAGAGATTTCTATTTACGATAAGCATTGTCTTCACCTGTCAAAGGAAGAGGTTGAGGCAAATCTTGCAGCTGGTAAGCCATATGTAATCAGACAAAACAATCCTACAGAGGGAACAACAACCTTCAAGGATGAGATTTATGGAGATATTACAGTTGATAATTCTGAGCTTGATGATATGATTCTTATTAAGTCTGACGGCTTCCCAACATACAACTTTGCTAATGTAGTAGATGATCATCTTATGGGAATAACACATGTTGTAAGAGGTAATGAGTATCTTTCTTCTTCGCCAAAGTACAATAGGCTATATGATGCATTTGGCTGGGAAGTTCCTGTATATGTTCACTGTCCACTGATTACAGATGAGACACATCAAAAGCTTTCTAAGAGAAGCGGACATTCTTCATTTGAGGATTTGTTGGAGCAGGGATTTTTGACAGAAGCAATAGTCAACTTTGTGGCACTTTTAGGATGGAGTCCAGCTGATAATCAGGAAATCATGTCTCTTGAGGAGCTTGTTGAGAAGTTTGATTATCATCATATGAGCAAATCACCGGCAGTGTTTGATTATACAAAGCTTAAATGGATGAATGGAGAATATATCAAGAAGCTTGATTTTGATACTTTCTATGAGATGGCAGAGCCATATATCAAGGAAGTTATAACTAAGGATTATGACCTTAGGAAGATTGCTAAGATGGTTCAGTCTCGTATAGAAATCTTCCCAGATATCAAGGATCATATTGATTTCTTCGAGGAACTGCCTGAGTACAGTGTTGATATGTACACACATAAGAAGATGAAGACTAATGCGGAGACTTCACTTGAGGTGTTAACAGAGATTCTTCCTATTCTTGAGGCTCAGGATGACTACAGTAATGATGCTTTATATGCTACACTCTGTGAGTATGTTGCAAGTAAAGGCTGCAAGAATGGGTACGTCATGTGGCCAATCAGAACTGCTGTATCTGGAAAACAGATGACTCCAGGTGGGGCAACAGAGCTTATGGAAGTCCTTGGAAAAGAAGAGTCAATTGCCAGAATCAAGAAGGGAATTGAGTTATTAAATGAAGTTTAACAAATCTCAAGCAAGCGCCATTTCTCATAGAGATGGCGCAATGCTTGTTCTTGCAGGCCCCGGTTCAGGGAAGACAGCCGTAATCACACAGAGAACAAAATCACTTATAACAGAATATGGTGTAGATCCTTCAAATATTCTTGTAATCACATTTACAAAGGCTGCAGCAACAGAGATGAAGGAGAGGTTTTGTAAGCTTATGGGAAATGTGCCTTCAAATGTTACATTTGGTACCTTTCATGCAGTGTTTTTTATGGTGCTGAAATATGCTTACAATTTCAAAGCCTCAAATATTGTCACTGATGAGCAGAAATATAGATATATGCGAGAAATTATATCTCACTATAATCTGGAATATAATGATGAGAATGAGATTATATCGAATTTGTTTGGAGAAATAAGCACAATTAAAAATGGTCAGATTGATTTGAAGCATTTCTATTCTGGACAGTGTAGCGCAGAGATATTCAGAAAAATATATAATGACTATCAAGAATGTTTATCCAGAAGCAAATTGATTGATTTTGATGATATGCTCACTTATACCTATGAGCTATTCATTCAAAGACCGGACATTTTGTCACTTTGGCAGAATAAGTATAAATATATTCTGATAGATGAGTTTCAGGATATAAATCGTATCCAATATGAGATAATAAAAATGTTAGCATTACCTGAAAATAATTTGTTCATAGTAGGAGATGATGACCAGAGTATCTACAGATTTAGGGGTTCAAAACCTGAGATAATGCTTAATTTTGCTAAGGACTATCCAGATGCAAAACAGGTTTTGCTGGATACTAATTACAGATGTGGCAGGTATATAGTTGAAACTTCAAAAAATCTTATATCATATAATACAGAGAGATTCGATAAGGAAATATCAGCAGCAAAAACAGATGAAACTCCTGTAGAATATATTACATTTGAGAGCAGAAGAGATGAAAATTTGTATCTGATAAGAGAGATAGACAAACTTATAAAAAGTGGGACACAATTTTCGGATATAGCTGTTTTGATGCGTACAAATATTCAGCCAAGACAATTGATTGAGCAGTTAATGGAGTATAATCTGCCTTTTAAGACGAAGGATAGAATTCCGAATCTTTACGACCATTGGATTGCAAGGGATATTTTTACATATTTGAGACTGGCTGGAGGCGGCAGAACACGTAGCGATTTTTATCAGATTATGAACAGACCTAAGCGTTATCTCAGCAGAAATTCTCTCAGTGAGGAAACTGTGGCTTTTGATGAGTGGATTAAATTGTATGATGAGCAGCCATGGATAGCAGAGAGAATAGAGAAACTGGAGTATGATCTGAAGATGTTGTCTAAAATGAGTCCGTATGCTGCAATTAACTATATTCGAAGAGGTGTGGGGTATGACGATTTCTTAGTTGAGTATGCAGAGTACAGGTCAATTAATAAGGATGAGCTTTTTGACGTGCTTGATGAAATACAGTCTGGTGCTAAAGGCTACAAAACCTATGAGGAGTGGAATGAACATATTAAGGCATATACAGAGGAACTCAAAAAGCTGGCAGAACTTAAGGCAAGCAATCCCAATGCTATTACCATATCCACCTTACACAGCTCAAAGGGTCTTGAATATGAGAATGTTTTTATTCTTGATGTAAATGAAGGTCTTATGCCTTATAAAAAAGCTGTTCTTGATAAGGATATTGAGGAGGAACGCAGACTTTTTTATGTTGGTATGACAAGAGCAAAAACAAGACTAAGTATATATTCTGTTAAGTCAATTAATGATAAAAATGCGTCAATATCAAGATTTGTTCAGGAGACCAAGCAAAAGAAGGAAAATGCATTAAAAAAGGAACCATGAATAAAGTGGTTCCTTTTTAATATAATTACATTTCGTCAAACATTTCATCGTCAAGAATTTCGTCAAAACGGTCTGCTGCAATTTCATATTCTTCCTCAGAGTCGATATTTTCGATAGATGGAAGTCCATTCTCATCCTCAAAATATCTATATAAATACACATCGCCGTTAGCGTTTTCATTTCCTTTTTCATCCAGAGGAATAAGTGCAATGTAGTCCTGGTTATCTGCTTCGAAAATAGTTAAAATCTTACATTCTACAGAACCGTCATCTAAATCCAGAGTCACACGTACATTATCAATTTCATCTTCTGTAACAGGTGTTACCTTTTCTTCATTTGCCATAAAAAACCTCTTTTCATAATGTTTCTAATTGTTTTTGGTAGTACATATTATATCTGTCTCTTATACACATCTCCGAGCCCACGAGACTAAGGCGAA
>CAMFPD010000006.1 GCA_945971355.1 uncultured Lachnobacterium sp. | reverse complement strand
ATTCGCCTTAGTCTCGTGGGCTCGGAGATGTGTATAAGAGACAGATATAATACAGATGCTTCACTTTCAAGATTTTCACTGGTATTAGATTGTAGCCGTTAGATTGTAGCTATTCACACAATCACCAATTGTGTCTAATTAAGAACAATACATTTTTATCTTGAAAGGATAATGCTTTTGTACTAGAATATCAGTAAGCCAATTTTGGCGAATAATGATCATTATTTTTAAGGAGGATTTCATTATGGCATACGTAATTTCTGATTCATGCGTTAGCTGTGGAACATGTGCTGGTGAGTGCCCAGTTGGAGCTATCTCTGCTGGTGATACACAGTACGTTATCGATGCAGATGCTTGCCTCGATTGTGGTACATGCGCTGGTGTTTGCCCAACTGGAGCAATCAGCCAGTAATAGCTTTTTAGCGTACATGTCAAAGACCACCGTGAACGGTGGTCTTTTTTTATGCATTTGCAGGCTTTGTTGCTACTGCACTTTGTTTTTCCCTTTTGAAAAAAATAGAATTCTTCTTTCTGATGTTTCCCCTTATTGCAGCATCAAGCTTCTTAAAGCGTTCCTCCTGAGCATTCTCCTGCTCTCTCATAAGATAATTCATCTCCTTTAAGACTCGCTCCTCCACTTCAGTTCCAATCTGTATGGACAGCTCTTCATTATTTAGAGAAATTGCCTTCCCGACAATATCATTCATAACTTCTCTAAATTGCTGCATTTTGTCTTCGGATGACAGCATGTCCACATCTCTTCGATGTACAAGTCTTGGCTGACTTACGCTCGGCTCATCATTTTCCATCTCATTATGTAATATCTTTTTAATGGTTCTAAGCTGATAGCCCTGCTCCTTAAGTTCCTTTATTTTCATAAATTCATGAATGTTTTCCTTTGTGTAATATCGGTGCCCCATCTCATTTCTTGGTACAGACAGGTCCAATTCCTCCTCCCAGTAACGTAACACATGAGCTTCAACATTTACTGCTGTTGCCGCATCACCTATCATGTAACGCACTTTTTCCAAGTTTTTGGCCTCCTTTATTACATTTGCTTCATGTATATATTATAGATACTACTTGTCCTATGATTCAACATTTTTTAATCGTATTATTCCGACAAAAAAGAACAGACCTCAGCTTTATTCTGAGGTCTGGTTGAAATCTTTTCGCTCCAAATTGGCAAATTTTGTGTATTCAGGCAACCACGCCAGGTTTACAGTTCCAATTGGACCGTTTCTTTGTTTTGCTATAATAATCTCCGAGATTCCCTTGAGATCTGTATCTTTGTTGTAATAATCATCTCTATAAATAAACATAACAACATCGGCATCCTGCTCGATAGCTCCGGATTCTCGCAAATCCGAAAGCATTGGTCTGTGATCAGGTCGCTGTTCTACCGCTCGGGACAACTGTGACAATGCAATAACTGGCACAGACAACTCCCTGGCTAACGCCTTTAGCGATCTCGATATGTCCGATATTTCCTGCTGACGAGATTCATTTCCTCTGCCTGAGCCCGACATAAGCTGCAGGTAGTCAATTATAATGAGATCTAATCCTATATCAAGCTTATATTTTCTACATTTACTTCTCATCTCCGAGATGCTTATACCTGGTGTATCATCAATAATCAGTCTGGAGTCACCAATCACTCCTGCTCCCTCTACCAACTTCTCCCAATCGGCATCGGAGAGATTTCCTGTTCTAAGAGCCTGGGCGTCCACTCTGGATTCCAGAGAAAACATACGGTTTACCAGCTGCTCTTTTGACATTTCCAAAGAAAATATGGCAACAGCCAAATTCTGATGAAAGGCTGTATATTGGGCTATATTAAGTACGAAGGCCGTTTTTCCCATTGATGGTCTGGCTGCCACAAGAATCAAATCTGATGGCTGCAGCCCCGCTGTTCTGTAATCTAAATCAACAAATCCTGTCGGAATTCCAGTAACTGTTCCCTCCTGCTGGGATGCCTTTTCAATTTTCTCCAGAGCATTCATTACAACCTGTCTGATTGGAACATAATCTCCTGTCTGTCTGGTTGAAAGTAATGCAAATACATCATGCTCTGTTTTATCAAATATGCTGTCTATCGATTCTTTTCCAGCATAACATTCATTTTCTATTTCTTCTGTTACACGAATCAGCTTACGCTTCATCGCATTTTCTTTTACGATATTGGCGTAATACTTAATATTGGCTGATGTGGGAACTGATGTTATTAGATCCCTGATAAATTCAACACTTTGAATCTCTTTTGGCACATTTTTTTCCTTCAGCTTATCCTGAAGTGTAACCAAATCCACTGGCTGTCCTGCCTGAAACTGCTCTGTTATTGTCTCAAACAGTGTCCCATACTGCTGATAATAAAAATCCTCTTTTATGAGAATTTCACTGGCAGAAATTATGGCATCCTTGTCCATTATCATCGAGCCTATAACTGACTGCTCAGCTTCAAGGCTGCTTGGCATGATTCTCTTAATTATGGTTTCGTCCAAGGAACTTCCTCCTATCCTTCCACTACATGTACTCTAAGTGTTGCAGTTACCTTTGGATGAAGCTTTACTGGTACTTCATAAGTTCCTAACGCTTTAATCGCATCTGTAAGCTGCATCTTCTTTTTATCTAAATTCAGACCTGTCTGCTCCTTTGCAGCAATTGAAATTTCTTTTGTAGAAATCGAACCGAAGGTTCTGCCATCTTTTCCTGATTTAAGCTTTACCTCTACTTTGGTCTCCTCAACTGTCTTCTTTAATGCAAGTGCATTCTCGTAGTTTTCCTGAGCGACTTTGTCCGCATGCTGGTTCTGCAGCTTCAGATCATTGAGGTTCTTTGGTGTAGCCTCAACTCCAAGTTTCTTTGGAAGAATCGCATTTCTTGCATATCCATCACTCACATCTACGATGTCACCTTTTTTTCCTAATGTCTTAACATCTTCTAATAAAATTATTTTCATTGTTCTATGTCTCCTTCTTCTAGCATTTCATCTAATGTGCTCTGAATAATGTGCTTGGCTTCAACAATGGTACAATCTGTAAGTTGAGCTCCTGCTACATTAAGATGACCGCCTCCACCCATTTTTTCCATTATAAGCTGAACGTTTATCTCATCTATAGAACGTGAGCTTACGTATATTTTGCCATTGTATTCTGTGAGCACAAAAGATGCTTTAATTCCGATTATATTCAGCAGTTCATTTGCTGCCTGAGCGCCTACAATTGTAGGACTTTGTAAGTTTTCGCTTGGGCATACTGAAATAGCAAATGCCCCACGATATACCTCTGCGTGACGCACAGCCTCAGCTCTTGCCTTGTAGCATGCCATATCATTTCGAAGCATTTTGCGAACTCTGGTAACCTCAGCACCTGATCTCTTTAAAAATGCCGCAGCTTCAAAGGTTCTTACACCTGTCTTCGTCATAAAGTTATTGGTATCTATGAGAATTCCTGCATATATACAATCCGCTTCTGTTGCATTAATTTTAATTCCATCATTGAAATATTGTAATACCTCTGCAACCATCTCACATGCGCTGGATGCGTATGGCTCAATATATGAAAGAATCGGATTTTCAATAACCTCAGAATTCTGTCTATGATGGTCAAACACTACAACCTTTCCACTTCTCTTAAGCAGCTCCGGACACTCTGTATAGCTTGGTCTGTTGGTATCAACAACCATTACAAGAGTATTCCTGTTTACCATCTCAAGTGCAGCATCACTATCTATAAACATATCCTCTGGATATCCATTTTCCACAGAAAATGTATCCATAAGCGGTCTGATTGAGCTTGTCGGATTATTGATTACAAGCTGTGCCTTCTTTTCCAGACTGTTTGCCGCACAATAAATTCCAATTCCAGCCCCCAGGGAATCAATATCTGATATACTATGTCCCATTATGAGTACATTCTCACAGCCTTCTATAATATCCTTTAATGCCTGAGCTTTCACTCTTGCCTTAACACGGTTTTTGGACTCTACCTGCTTAGACTTTCCTCCAAAGTAGGTAATGTCATCTCCCTCCATGATAACAACCTGATCTCCGCCTCTTCCTAAGGCCAAATCAATTGCAGCTCTGGCGCATTCATAGTTCTCAATATAATTATCACTCTTTATTCCAATACCCACACTGAGTGTAACAGCCATCTCATTTCCAACCTTGATGGCTTTTGTCTCCTCAAGGAATCTGAATTTGTCCTCCTTCATCTCCTCGAGATATTTATATTTAAATACTACAAAGTATTTGTCTTTTTCAATCTTTCTCACAAGACCATCCATCTTGGAAAAATACTGATTAACTCTTCTGTCAATCAACGCAACGAGAAGTGAACGCTTTACATCCTCTATACTGTCAAGAGCCTCCTCATAATTGTCGATGTATACAAGAGCGGACACCTGCTTTTGATCTTCAATCTCCTTCTTACACACTGTAAGTTCTGTCTCATCAAACAGATAAATCGCTGTGAGAAATTCCTCCATCTCGCTGAAATCCAGCACATCGCTATCCTCAGAAATCGCATTAAATCCTATCCTTTTCAATGCAACTCGGTAGTTTCTATGGTCCACATCTGCATATATGTTTTGAGGTATGTCATTTTTTTGCAAAAACTCTCGGGTTATTGTTGGAAACAAAGTAGTTATAGACTTCTTATATTTCTTATCAATTCCCATTTTTACAGTGAACTGTTCATTTACCCACAATATTTTTCCTGAATAATCCAGCAGGGCATATGGTATCTCAAACTCATTCAATAACTTTTTCTGCACTGAAGCATACTGTGTAGCTATATTAACTACCTCATTTGCTAAAACAGTCTTGCTTCTAAAATACAATAAAAGGGTAAGCAAAAAATATGCACCCACACAGCCAAGACCAATTGCACCCATTTTGATATTGTATCTAAATGCTGCAATATCCATTCCCAAAAGCACTATTGTAAAGTACAACGGAAAGCACATATAACCATGAAACCTTCCTCTGAATTTCATCTTTTTTCTCATTTCTTTCTCCTCAAAGCAATCAAAATATTAATACCCGATTTTGATACTCATCATAGATTATACCATTTTGAGAAGCTAATATAAAGAAAAAGTTCCGCAAACCATCTCTGATTTACGGAACCATAAAATCTCTACATTTACTGTGCCTGCTTATCCGATGCAATCTCTGCAATAGACTTTGTAAGTCCTGCAATTCCCTGAATCTCTGAAGGGATAATAATCTTTGTAGCCTTTCCATCAGCAGCCTTCGAGAACGCCTCAAGGCTCTTAAGCTGAAGCACTGCATTATCTGGTCCGGCTTCCTTGAGCATTCTAAGACCATCTGCATTAGCCTGCTGAATCTTAAGAATAGCCTCTGCCTGACCTTCTGCCTCACGAACAGTAGCCTCTTTCTTTGCCTCTGCTCGAAGGATTGCAGCCTGCTTCTCAGCCTCTGCATCAAGAATAACTGATTCCTTATTTCCTTCTGCAACAAGAATTGTAGATTTCTTCTCACCTTCTGCACGAAGAATAGCCTCACGTCTCTCACGCTCTGCCTTCATCTGTTTCTCCATTGCATCCTGAATTGCCTTTGGTGGAATGATGTTCTTTAACTCTACTCGATTTACCTTGATTCCCCATGGATCAGTTGCAACGTCAAGCGTTGCTCTCATCTTTGTGTTGATTGTCTCACGTGATGTAAGTGTCTCATCAAGCTCCAAATCACCGATAATATTACGAAGTGTTGTAGCTGTGAGATTCTCGATTGCCATAATAGGATTCTCAACTCCGTATGAATACAGCTTTGGATCTGTAATCTGGAAATATACGACTGTATCAATCTGCATTGTTACATTATCCTTTGTGATAACCGGCTGTGGTGGGAAATCAACCACCTGCTCCTTCAACAATACTCTTTTGGCCACACGATCAATGAACGGAACCTTGAAGTGCAATCCTACTGACCATGTTGTCAAGTATGCTCCAAGTCTCTCAACTACAATTGCGTTTGCCTGTGGTACAATTTTTACACAATTTACAATAATAATAAGTGCCACAATGACAATTACAAGTAACGCGATTAAACCTTCCATTTTCTAATCCTCCTTAAACCTTTTTACAATTAGTTTTACACCTGAAACAGCGACAACCTCAACAAGTTCTCCCTGCTCGATGATTTCATTATCATGAGCGGCTCTGGCTGTCCATTCCTGTCCCAATACAACAGCCTTACCGGTCTGATCCAGATTGCTTACTCTCTCCGTCAAACGGGTTTTCTCACCAATAACACTATCAACATTAGTCTTTTGGATTTTGGAATTAAGATACTTCTTTGCCCACGATCTGGTGGAAACCAGCAACACAATAGATACGGCAAGAAATACTATAACCTGAAGTATCAAATTACCATGAAGCACCGCTACCAAAAGTGCTGCAAATGCCCCTGCTGCAAACCATATTGACACAAGACCAACCGTTGCCAGTTCTACTGCTGCAAATACAATGGCAAGTACCAGCCAAAAAACAATTAGTGCGAAAATAGATATGCTCATATTATTCCCCCTTTTCTCTAGTATCAACAAATAAATTTTAATCCAACATAATTTTGTAAACAAGTATATTAATTAATTTTTAAGATGTATTTTTATGGTAAATGACTTAGTGTATCCCTCCGGGCCATTTTCAATGGATAACTCATATCCATGCATATCTATTACCTTCTTTGCAATGGATAATCCAAGACCGCTTCCCTTACCATCACTTCTTGATTTATCCCCCTTAGAAAACGGTTCGAAAAGATTCTCTTTAATATTCTCCGGTATACATGCCCCTGTGTCCGCTATATGCACTGTGACAATTCCCAGACGCTCTGTCATTCGAAGAAGAATCTTTGTTCCCGGTTCGTTATGTCTTATGGCATTCACCATGAGGTTTGTTACAACTCGGGACATCTGCATTTTGTCCGCTGTTATCAGAAGCTCCTCCTCTGGAATGTCTATCTCAAAGTCCATTCCTGCTTCTTCCATATCCTGATATATGAGAGCCGCGTTCTCTCTTAGCAGCTCGCACAAATCTACCTCTTCCGTATCAAGAGCGAACCCATCACTGTCCAGCTTAACATACTCAAACAACAGATTAATCAAATCACTCATTCTTTTGGATTTGTTCTCTATCGCCTGCAGATACTCAAGCCTTTTTTCATCATCCTTTACCACATTATCCTTAAGTGCCTGTGCATATCCTGATATGGTAGTTATTGGAGTTCTGAGGTCATGGGCAATATCGGATAACATCAGATTTCTCCGCCTGTCAAATTCCATCCTTTCCTCTCTCTGTATCCTGCTGATTTCGGACATTTCCTTCGTCACAATTTTCACATAATAAAATGCACTGACAACGTAAGGAATAACCAGCATTACATAAATTGCAATTATAAACAGAAAGAGTAACAGACTCTCAAAACTGCTCAAGTTAATAATCTCCATATTATTTCTCGAGCTATCTGCATAGTACTGAGTCAGAACTTTATTAACCGCCTCTGTTCCTATACTGCCAAGAAATGGAATAACCCTGTTGATCATATTAAAGAATAACTGCAACAGAGCAAATAGCATAATAATCTTTATTTGTCCTCCGCTTAACCCTTCCCTGAAATCCACATCAGGAAGAAATGTTCCCTTCATAACCGGAAAAAAATACTCATTTATAACCTGATTAAGCCAGAATTCAATTCCTCCCACCAGAACCAGAAGAATTATGAACCTTTTAATCAGAAAGTTCTGTAAATTCTTCATTATCACTATTTCTCCAAACGATATCCCAATCCTCTTATTGTTTTAATATACTCTGTCCCCTCATCCTCAAGCTTAGCTCTCAATTTGCTGATACATACCATTATATTATTGTCTGCCACAATAAATTCTTCTCCCCAGCCATATTCATAAATCTGCTGCTTGGTATATACCTTGCCTGGATGCTTCATAAACATTTCCATTATTCGGTATTCGACTGATGTGAGTTCAACAGGTTTTCCTGCCTTTTTCAGAGAACAGGCTGTAGTATCTAATTCCAGGTCTCTCACCTTGATTACTTCATCTGCTCCAGCAGTTGCACCAAGCGAATAGAAACGTCTTATATTTGAATTAACTCTTGCAACAGCTTCCAGTGGATTAAATGGCTTTGCCATGTAATCATCTGCTCCCAGATTGAGCCCCAAAATCTTCTCAGAGTCAGCATCCTTCGCTGAGAGGATAATCACTGGTATATTGCTCTCCTTGCGAAGCTCCTGTAACACGTGGTATCCGTCTACCTTAGGCATCATTATGTCCAATAGACACATATCCACATGCTCAGAATGCAGCAGGTCAAGTGCCTGCTGCCCATCCTCAGCTTCCAATACCTCATATTTTTCATTTTCCAGGTAAAGTCTTAATAAGTCCCTTATTTCTTTTTCGTCATCTGCCACTAAAATCCTGTATCCCATTTTATACTCCTACACTCTGTGCATCATTTCCAGTCTGGCTACCTGCATTTACGTTTCCGTAAGCAAGTCTCTCATATAATGCTGCATTTGTCATAAATCTGTATGGTTCAACATAGAAGATTGAAAGAATACCAAGTGTACAAGCTGAGAGAATTTCCCATCCGATAAACGAAAGATCAAGCACAAATGTCTTCCACTTCTGTCCACTCATCATCTGTTTACTTAATGCAAATGCCTGTTCCTTTGTCATCTCTGGGTGCTCTGCCATAATATATGGAATCATTCTGTACTCATATGACTTTACAATTCCTGGAATAATGAAAAGTAATGTCCAAAGGAAAGTATATAAATCTCTATAAAACATCACACCAATAACATTTTTGTAATTGTGGTCAAATCCAAATGCAACTTCCTTTACGTTTGCCTCTGAATTGAGGTTTACGATACTGAATCTTCTTGTGCCAACCTCCAATGGATTTAGCACGAATACATCAATCACAATAGCAATTGCCATAACAATAAGGAATATGATTATAAATACAATTCCAAAAATTGCTAAACCAATTATTGCTGCCTCATGGTCAATTCTCATTTCTTCTTCAAAGCCGTAACCATATGGCTCTATATCGGTTGGAAATTCATCTGAGTCAATAACTCCATTGTCATAGCTGTCACTTGTATCTTCTTCCATTCCACTCTGAAGCCCGTCCACAAATCCATTTGAAAAGCTGTATGCAAAGTTTCCTCCACCCATCAACAGTGATATAATTACAGCTACAAGTACTGTCTTCCAATAATTTCTGTTAAACGCTTGTTTTCCTTTTGTCTTTAATTCTTTTCTGCTCCACATATCTATATCCTCCATGTGTTGTTTTCTTTGTTGTGCTTATAATAACGTACAAATCTTATTAGCAAACTCGCTTTTCCTTAACGTTACCTTAACAAATCAACTCATATTCCTGATATATAGCGCCATCTGATACTTCATCTTATCCTCAGCACTGTCTAATTCCGTATTTAAAAGCTTTTTTATATTAGATATTCTATATATTATGGTGTTTCTATGAGTGAAGGTTTCCTCCGCCACTGCCTGAATACTGCCATTATGTTTGAGGTATAATTCTAAAGTCTCCACATAGTTGCTATTATGCTTGTTATCATACTCAATCAAAGGTTTTAATGGTGTGTCGCTCATTTCCTGTAGCAATTTCGTATCATCCACCATATACAGAAGACGATATAGTCCCATTTCATCAAACTTCACATATCTTTCCTTTTGCTTCATTGCCCTTGTTACTGCTGCCTTTGCACGCTTGTAGCTTATGTGCAATTGTGATATATCCTGTACCTTACTTCCCGCACCGCAAAATATCTGTATCTCAGGCATTCGTCTGTGAGTACGCTCCAACATTCCACTTACTATCTCATCAAAATCCTTTCTGGATACATCATTCATCATAAGCACAAAGTCCGAATCGTAATAGAAGAAATTACCATTATGGGTAAGATTTTCTGTATAAATCTGTAGTCTATATGAGAGCTTTCTTCGCTCCACAGTATCCATTGTGTCAAGTCCCTCTGAGGTAAAAAGCACCAGTTGGAATTCTCCATCAACGTCGTAATAAGGCAAAAGCTCCTTACGGTAATCCTCCTGATTATCAGGGTACTCTATTGCTTTAATCAGAGCATTTGCTATCTGATCATCAGCAGTCTCCTCCAAAAATATTCTGACTGACAAATCCTTTATCATATCTGCCAGATAAATCTCCCACGGAACCTCTATTAAAGGCAAGTCATTTTCATCGCAAAAGACCTTCAATTCTTTTGGTATCTCCAGCACATACTCTCCAGTATTAATTATTAGACCTGCTGCATGCTTTTCAACCAGTCTCTTTGCCAGATTAATCTGCTTCTCCGTTGTATCAAAGCCCAGCCCTGTTGTAACAGCAAGCTCTTTTCCCGAAAAATTATTCAGTATTGCGGTGTCCTCTATCATAAGCACCCAGCTTATGGAATTAGACCAGCCCTTGGCACCTGCAATCATTTTCATCTGATACTGATTTTCACTTGTTATGAGCATATCCTGTATTGTCAAACCCATTTTATCACCTCTTTTAACATAATAACATTTTTCGTACTGTGAGTACATATTTTATAGTTATTTTTATAATCTCAGTCCATTGGACTTTAAAAACTACGTGATATTATATACTCAACAAATAAATTTAAAGGAGGCTTTCATATGAATAATTTTTTCAATTTTAGTAACTCTATGGATTTTGAATATGTTCCTGATTGGTATAGAGCAGAACACTATGAATATTCAGAGCCTCTCAGATTCATGAGACGTAGTTCTCTTGAGATTTCATTATTCCAGAAATTTTCCAATATTTTTTCATAATAATTCCTATAAAAAAACCCGGCGAACTAATCGTCGGGTTTTTTGTTATTATTGTCTATCAATTACATATAATCTATGTACCCAAAATGTCTCCATCCCAGATACATAGGTTATTATTTAGAATCATTATTTAAGAAGCTCATCAACTAACGCATCCATCTGTGCCTCTGATTCTGCATTCAATGCGCTCTTGATAGAAACCTTTGACTCACAGATTGTGATATTCTTCATCTCTTCAAGCTTTGCAGACATAAACTTAGCTGCCATTGGTGCCCATGTTCCATTTTCAATAAGTCCAACTGTTCTCTTCTGGAAGTTCTTTGTCTTGAGATGTGTCAGGAACTCCTCCATTGGTGGGAACATAAATCCGTCATATGTAGCACATGCAAGAATCATCTTGCCACAGCTGAATGCACTTGCTACCGCTACTGAAACGTCCGCTGTTGCAAGGTTACACTCTGTAACATTAGCACCCTTCTGACGCAGCTTCTCTGCCATAACATGGGCTGCTGCCTCTGTATTACCGTGAATAGATGCATATGCAAGGAAGATAGCTTCCGGCTCCTCTGGCTCATATGATGACCATGTATTATACGCCTCCAAATATGGTGTCAGATCACCTGTTAAAACAGGTCCATGAAGTGGACAAATTGTCTTAATATCAAGAGTCGCTGCCTTTTTCAAAAGTCCCTGAACCTGCACTCCATATTTTCCTACGATGTTAAGGAAATATCTTCTAGCCTGTGGCATCCAAGGTGCTCCCTCTGTCTTACCAAGTGCTCCAAATCGTCCAAAACCATCTGCTGAGAAAAGAACTTTATCAGCTGAATCATATGATACCATAACCTCTGGCCAGTGAACCATTGGTGCAAATACGAATGTAAGGCTGTGTTTTCCAAGTTCAACTGTCTCTCCGTCTGTGACAACAACCTTTCTATCATCAGCAAGTTTTCCAGCACCAAAAAACTGGTCTATCATCTGGAAGGTCTTAGCATTTCCAATCACCTTCATATCAGGATACATTTCAGCCAGCTTCATAGTATTCGCTGCATGATCAGGTTCCATATGGGATACTACGAGATAATATGGCGCCTTATCTCCCAATGCTTCCTTGAGATTTGCAAGCCAATCCTCTGTTCCGCGCTTGTCCACTGTATCCATAACTGTAATCTTCTCATCAAAGATAATATATGAATTGTAGCTGACTCCCATTGGCTGTACATTGTACTGGTTCTCAAACAAAACAATATCATTATCGTCCACACCTATATACTTAATATCTTCTGTAACGTTTTTAACTGACATATTTGTTTCTCCTCCCATTTCTCGTTTATAATATTTTGATTCATAGTAACAATATACTATAAATCAATGTTATTCAAGTAAAATATTTCTATATTTTGTTTTCCAATTTATGTAAATCACTCTTCAGAATTTTATGTATTGAACTATCTATTTGTTCTATACATGATAAAATAAATTTCTTCCTCGTAACATTTTTACTTAGATATTTTCTGTGTATCTGCACTGCGGAAATCCCGAACACCCCCAGAATTCCCCAAACTTACCATTTCTCTTTTTCATTGGCTGACCACAACAAACACATAGCTTCATATCTGGATTTTCACCAAGTGTTTCTGTATCTTTCAGTTCTTTGCCAAGAAGCTCAAATACTTTCTGGTTCATTTTACAATCTGTCAGAGCTCGATGCGCTCCTGCTGTAGATATTCCATAGTGCTCTGCCAAATCTCCTAGTCGGCGATGTTTCCACTCTGGAAATACCATTTTGGCGATCTTAAGAGTGTCTATGTAATCATTTGAAGGGATTTGTCCAAAATACTTTTCACAGTCCCTATATACAAATTTCATATCAAAGCTATTTATATTGTGTCCCACTAAAATATCATCACCTACAAAGGCAAGAAACTGTGGCATCACAGCATCTATAGTTGGTGCTCCATCCACCATTTCGTCTGATATGTTATTAACCATACTTGCTGCATATGGGATGCTTCTACCTGGATTCACTAATTCACTAAATTCGTCTATTATTTTTCCGTTTCGCACCTTTACTGCAGATATTTCTATTATTTCATCATAATTGCATGAAATACCTGTTGTTTCCAAATCAAACAATACATAATCTGAAACATATTTGTTTAATTGTTTACCTCTTTTATTACCTAGCATTTTTACCTTCTTCTCTAAGTTCCTCTAAGGCTTCTACATTTCCTTTTCTTGGACTTCCATTTAGAATCAATATCTTCATTTTTGTCCCCCTTTCCGTTTGGAACTGTTCTGATTACATGATTAAACTCTCCCCAAGTCTACTTAACGCTCAATATCTCACCCGCCAATTTAAGTGCATGTTCATAATACCACTTGTCATCATCTTCTTCCGCTTCAATAAACTCTACGTATTCATTCAGAACAGCCAATTTAATATCACAAATATACTGAGAAAATTCTGGTTTAGTTTCCAATTTGTCATAGACTCTATTAATAAAAAGCTTCTTTTGCTCATCGCTCATATAAAATGGAAATGTAGCCCTGTCAATCGTTGCATGCGCAATAAAGCGAGCAATATCCAACGAATATGGCATGATTCCCCCAAAGCCCCAATCTATAACATATACTCTCTCGTTATGACTTATCGTATTAAACTCCATAAAGTCTCCATTTGATAAAGTTAATGGACATGTTGACTGACGTTCCAGAAATAACTTATAAGCCTCCCCTATCACTGGTTCATCCTTTATATAATTATAGCGTTTATTAATTCGCTCTATGTATATGTCAAATCGCTCATCCGTTTTTTTCATCCAGTACGCATTTTGGATATGTGCAAGACTATCCGCCGCAGACAATGCTGCCGCATCTGTCATGTCCCTCAAATCATTCCCATGGATATTTTCAATCAGTATCCAGATATTTTCGCCCTCTTCATATTTTCCATAGTACGCAGGAACCGCAAAATCACTATCCCGTAAATATCTCTCATAATTACAAACCTCCCTTTGTGAGGTTTTCTTTAGTATTTTACTTCCTGAAGGAGTATCAACTTCATATACATCATAATATCTTACATCGTCCTCCCCTTCTCCATAACGTTCGCACACCTGACTCACTTTATCTACTTTCTCATTAGATATTTTCAGTATAATCTCAAGTATGTTTTTATCTACAGTTTCTTTTTCATATTTCATTTTTGTAACCGTCTCTTTCTATTTGTTTATCTCCAATTAAACTAGATTGTTTTAACATGCCCTCAGCATTTTCTTCCAGCTTATTAATTCCCACACTTATTGCAGTGCTGAAAATAAAACAGATTAAAAATCCAATCCATGCTCTGATATTTCCAACTGGAAACCATGAAAATACTGTAGCAAATAGTGCCATTGTTGTTTTACTTATGCGTATGAATCCCTAATCTATTAGCTGCTGTTCCACTTCATATAGCCTTAAATCTATCTCGTAGGATTCATCCTTCGTGTAGACAAAGGTTTTTCGCTCCACCGCAATATCTGAATATTTTTCATCAATGTCGATTTCTATTTTCATTTACTCCAATCCCTTTTTCCTGAACGAAACCATGGATAAAATGTAGAGCCTAGCAAAATTATTTCGTTGTTTCATCTAGTCTCGATTATTCACTTTAGACAGAAGACAAACACTTTCTATATGTTCAGTCATCGGGAAGCAATCAAACGGCGTACACTCCTTCACCTTGTAGCCATGGCTGGTGAAATATTTCAAATCCCTTGCCAATGTATCTGGGCCACATGACACATACACCACCTTTTTAGGTGACAGCTTAACTACCGATGACATGAATGCTTCATCACTGCCAGTTCTAGGTGGATCCATAATTACTACGTCCGCTGTCTCTCCCTTCTGTGCCATATCCACCATGAACTTTCCTGCATCATCATTGAAAAATCTGATATTTTTTATATTGTTTCGTTTTGCATTAGTTACTGCATCCCTGATTGCGTCCTTGTTCAATTCGACTCCTATGACCTCTTTTGCCTTAGAGCTCGCTATAATTCCGATTGTCCCTGTTCCACAGTATGCATCTATAACTTTTTCCTTGCCAGTAAGCCCCGCACAGCTTATTGCCTTGTTATACAACAGCTCTGTCTGCTTTGGATTTACCTGATAGAAAGAGTTGGGAGATATTCTGAATGTACAGCCACATAGCCTGTCCTCAATAAAGCCTTTACCATATACCGTTATATTTCTCTCTCCAAGCACCATGCTTGTCCTCTTATCATTCACATTAATAACGACTGTACTGATGTTTGGGTGATTTTTGCGAAGTGCCTTAACAAAATTATTCTTTGAAGGGAGAATAGGCGATGCAAGCACAAGCACTACCATTATCTCTCCTGTGGCATATCCTTTTCTGATAAGCACGTGGCGAAGTAAGCCATATCCAGTGTCCTCATCATATGTCTTGATTTTAAAGGACTTGAGCAAGCCTTTGATATCCCTTATTATTGCGTCAGCTTCGGAATCCTCTATCTGACAGCTGATTACATCTACAACATCATGAGTATTCTTCTTATATACTCCCGCTACAACCTGACCATGATTACAGTCAAACACAGCATGCACCTTATGTCTGTAATGATATGGGTTGTCCATTCCCACAACTGGCTCCACCTTGCAAAATGGCTTCATAAGCCTTTTCATGTAGTCCTGCTTTTTTTCAAGCTGCTTCGTGTAGTCCATTCCCTGATAATCACATCCACCGCACTTTTTTGCATATGGACATACCATATCATCTGTTATGTTCACAATCTTCGAAGGCTGTTGTCTCGATTTTTTATCTACGGTTGACTTATCTGATGTTACTATCTCTTTGTTCGAATTGTTAAATTTATTTTTAATTTTTGTAATATTGCTTTTGTTTATCGGCTTTTCTGCTCCTTTTATATTTTCATTCTTTACTTTTTTATAATTTGTATTTTTACCTTTTATTTTTCTTGTGTCTTGTGCCTTTTCACTGTTTTTACTATTTTTTCTTGGCTTGTTATCTCTTATCGACATTTTTACTCTCCATTTTATATACCATGATGCGTGTAAACCCACATTACTCTAACGTTTTGTATCACATGCGAAATAAATTCGTATTATGCCGTCTCTTACTCAAACTTATGGCATATCCTACCTAACATCTATCATTTCTCTTAGTTTTCATTACTTACCGTATGTCCCATACAGATATACATGGTCATAAATACACGCCCAGCTACTACTTGCAGAACCAGTTACACAGATGTATGTTTTTCCGTTTTCTCCCTGACCAAGACTTGTTGAGCAGCTTCCTGCCTGATCTACATAACCAGTTTTTGCTCCGATAACTTCACCAGATTCCATTTTATCCTCAATTCTTCTAAGAAACCAGTTAGAGCACACAAGGCCCTCTGGATTCTGCTCCGTTAATGTGGTCGTATATACATGTGCAGATAAAACCGGTCTGCATATTTCGTTATCCATTGCCGCTTTCATTATCATAGCAATATCATATACTGTACTGTAATGATCCTCCCCATATATTCCTACACAGTTTGTAAAATGGGAAGTCTCCCCACAGCCAAGCTCTGCCAGTTTTTCATTCATCATATCGGCAAATGCCTCTGTTGAACCTGCCACATACATTGCCAGCTGTCCAGCAGCCTCTCCTCCTGATGGTAGGATGGTTGCGTAAAACAAATCCCTTACCGTTACAGTTTCTCCTGCTATAAATCCAGCATTGCTACATCCATTTGAAAATGCAAAATCAATTGCCTCCTGAGAAATAACTATCGTATCATCAAGCTGTTCCTCCGTTATATGCTCTGCCGCCACAAGCACAGTGAGTACCTTTGTCATTGAAGCAGGGCTCATTCGCTCTCTTGAGTTTTTCTCCGCTACAATTTCACCAGTTTCTTCATCTATTACTATGGCATATCCACTATCAATCTCATCACCAAGTCTTACAGTTGAATCTGTCTCATGTGCAACATAATAATCAACCTCTTTATCTACCTCTTCTGCTCCATTGTTATCTGCCTCAGTAGATGAATTAAGCTCATCCGTTGTTCCAACCACCATATTTGATAACAGCTCTGGTGCATTTACGCTCTCTGTTCCCTCTGCACTGCCATCAGATTTCTTCACTTTTCCGACCACCAAAATAATCGCAAATACCAAAATTACAGCAATACCCCATTTAATATATTTTCTAAAAAGCTCCTGACGGCGCTTTGACGCTTTTCTTCTTCTCATATCTCTCATTTCTAATCTATCCTTACCGCTATTGTTTTAATTTATTTTATTCCATATGGGTTTGCCACATTCCTTTTCAGATTTCACTCCCAATAAATTACTAATTTAATCTATGAGAATGCTTCCCTATGCGATTGTGAAATTTGCCATATCCAATGTAGTATAACCTAAATTAAATGCATATTCAATAAATAAAAACGAGCACAGCTGACTCTTATGGCCAACTTGTGCTCGCTTTAATCCTTATTTAGTTCTGTCCGTAGTATGCATTTGCGCCATGCTTACGATAGAAATGCTTCTCCTTGATACAGTCTGGAGCTGGCTTGACATTTGGATTTAATGCCTCTGTGTTTCTTGCCATCTTAGCCACTTCCTCCAGTACAACTGCATTGTGAACAGCCTCAGCCGCATCCTTTCCCCATGTAAATGGACCATGGTTCTGGCAAAGCACAGCCGGTGTGTATACAGGATTGATTTTTCTAGCCTCGAATGTCTCAATAATCACAAGTCCTGTATTTTTCTCATATGCCTCATCAATCTCCTGTGGTGTGAGATTTCTCGCACATGGAATTGGTCCAAAGAAGTAATCTGCATGAGTTGTTCCATAAAGAGGAATGTCTCTTCCTGCCTGTGCCCATGCAACTGCCTCAGGTGAATGTGTATGAACAACTCCGCCTATCTCTGGGTATTTCTTGTATAACTCAAGATGAGTTGCGGTATCAGATGATGGCTTATATTTTCCCTCTATTTTATTCCCCTCAAGGTCCATCACTACCATATCATCAGGAGAAAGCTCATCATAATTTACACCACTTGGCTTGATTACAAAGTATCCCGTCTCTCTGTCAATTCCACTAACATTTCCCCATGTATATGTTATAAGGCCTCTCTTTGGCAACTCCATATTTGCCTCATAAACCTGCTTTTTTAATTCTTCTAACATATCTCGCTCCTTATTTCATCTCTGCTTCGACTCTCTTTGCGATTCCCTCAGCATCAAGCTCATACTTATGAAGAAGTTCTACTGCTGGGCCAGACTCACCAAACACATCATTTACACCAATTTTTGTAAGCTTTGTAGGACACTTCTCAGAAAGAACAGCTGCTACAGCATCTCCAAGTCCACCAATTACTGAATGCTCCTCAACTGTAAATATTCTGCCTGTCTTCTCTGCTGCTGCAAGTACAAGTTCCTCGTCAAGAGGTTTGATTGTATGGATATTGATTACCTGTGCATCAATTCCCTTTGCTGTAAGTGTCTCTGCTGCTGCAAGTGCCTCTCCTACACAAAGTCCTGTTGCGATAATTGTGCAGTCTTTTCCGTCACGAAGTTCTACACCTTTTCCAATTTCGAACTTGTATGTAGCTTCATCATTGATAACTGGCGCTGCAAGACGTCCAAAACGAAGGTAAACAGGTCCAACATGCTCGTATGCTGCCTTAACAGCAGCTCTTGCTTCAACATCATCACAAGGATTGATTACTACCATTCCAGGTATTGTTCTCATAAGAGCAATATCCTCGTTACACTGGTGTGTTGCACCATCCTCTCCAACAGAAATTCCAGCATGTGTTGCTCCGATTTTCACGTTGAGATGTGGATATCCAATTGAGTTACGAACCTGCTCAAATGAACGTCCTGCTGCAAACATTGCAAATGTACTGATAAATGGCACATATCCGCAGGTTGACATACCTGCTGCTATTCCTGTCATGTTAGCCTCTGCGATTCCACAGTCAATGTGGCGCTCCGGAAAGGCTTTCTTAAAAGTTCCTGTCTTTGTTGCAGCTGCAAGGTCTGCATCGAGAACTATAAGATTCTCATGTTCTTTTCCAATTTCTACTAAGGCATTGCCGTAGCTATCTCTTGTTGCGATTTTCTTTACTTCTGACACAGTGCCTCACCTGCCTTTCTTAAATCTTCCATTGCAATAGCAAACTCCTCATCATTTGGAGCTTTTCCATGCCATCCTACCTGATTCTCCATAAATGAAACACCTTTACCTTTTACTGTATGAGCAATAATTGCTGTAGGCATTCCCTTTGTGGCTTTTGCCTCATCAAAGGCAGCACGAATCTGTTCAAAGTCATTTCCATCAATATTGATTACGTGGAAATTGAAGCTCTCAAACTTCTTATCGATTGGGTATGGTGAGCATACCTCATCAACTGCTCCATCAATCTGAAGGTTATTGTTATCAACGATTACACAGAGATTATCAAGCTTTCTAAATCCTGAGAACATTGCTGCCTCCCAGATCTGACCTTCCTGAATTTCTCCATCCCCAAGGAGTGAGTATACTCTGTAATCCTTATTCTGAAGCTTTCCTGCAAGAGCCATTCCTGCGGCTGCCGAAAGTCCCTGTCCAAGAGAACCTGATGACATATCTACACCTGGGATGTGCTTCATATCCGGATGTCCCTGAAGGTAAGAACCTGTGTGACGAAGTGTCAGAAGGTCCTCAACAGGAAAATATCCACGGTGTGCAAGTGCTGAATATAATCCCGGTGCTGTATGTCCCTTTGAAAGTACGAATCTGTCACGATTCTCATCCTTAGGATTCTTTGGGTCAATATTCATTTCCTCAAAGTATAAATATGTAAAAATGTCAGCTGCTGAAAGGGATCCGCCTGGGTGTCCAGCCTTTGCACTGTGAACACTCTCAACGATTCCCTTACGAACTTCAACAGCCTGTTTCTGAAGCTCTAATGTATTCATTTTCTATCCTTTCTATATCAATTATCAAATCTAATCTCTCTATAAAATGAATTTAATATTTAATCTAATTTTTTCTGGAAAATACACTGCATATTATCCGATATTTCATAATCTGTGTTGTGCGAAATAAGGTCTATCTATAAAAAATTTCCCCAAGCATAAGGTCACGTTTGAAGTTTCTGATTGTTGTATCCTTGTCGATGTAAACAGCCTCAATTCCCATTGCTGCTGCCCAATCTCCCATCTGCTCAGCTGTGAGATCATAAGTAAACGCTGTATGGTGAGCACCACCTGCAAGAATCCATGCTTCAGCACCTGTATACAGGTCTGGCTGTGGTGTCCAGAAGTTTGTAGCTACTGGAAGCTTTGGCATTGGCTTCTCATTTTTCTTACAATCAACTGTGTTGATAATGAGACGGAATCTGTTTCCTAGATCAATAAGTGATGTAGCAATACCTGTTCCTTCCTTTGATGTAAATACAAGTCTTGCTGGATCCTCTCTATTTCCCATTGAAAGTGGCTGGCACTTGATGCTGATTGGTCCGTCAGAGATTGATGGACAAATCTCAAGCATATGAGCTTGAAGAATTCCTTCTTTTCCTTTTACAAGGTTGTATGTGTAATCCTCAAGCATCGAAGTTCCCTTTGCATCCTTCATTCCAGCTGTCATGATTTTCATAAGTCTAACCATAGCGGCAACCTTCCAGTCACCCTCTGCACCAAATCCATAACCCTTTTCCTCAAGTCTCTGGATTGCAAGACCTGGAAGCTGCTTCAGAGAACCTAAATCTCCAAAGTGAGTAACAATGGCCTGATAGTTCTTCTCCTCAAGGAATCTCTCAAATCCAAGCTCAATCTGTGCCTGAACTGCTACATGCTTCTTAAATTCCTCCGGATCTCTACCCTCGAGAAGAATGTCATACTTGTCGTAGTACTCATCAACAAGTGCATTTGTGTCTGACTGTGAAACAGAATCAACACACTCAGCAATTTCATTTACTGGGTATGTATCAACTTCCCAACCGAATTTAATCTGTGCTTCTACCTTGTCACCTTCTGTAACGGCGACATTTCTCATATTGTCTGCAACTCTCATTACACGAATGTGGCTGCTCTCAACAACACCGACAGCTGTGCGCATCCAAGATGCAATCTTGCCCTGAACAACTGGATCTGACCAGTGTCCTGCGACGATTTTTCTCTCGATTCCCATACGTGAAACAATGTGTCCCCACTCTCTGTCTCCATGAGCCGCCTGGTTCTCATTCATGAAATCCATATCGATTGTGTCGTATGGTATCTCCTCATTATACTGTGTGTGAAGATGTAAAAGAGGCTTTCTAAGCTCCTTAAGTCCAAGGATCCATGACTTTGCTGGTGAGAATGTATGACACCATACAATAACTCCGGCACAGTCCTCATCCATATTAGCCTCGTTGAATGTCTTTCTGATTAGTTCATTTGTGATGAGTGTTGGTCTCCATTCTACCTCATATGGAAGCACCCCAGACTCATTAAGCTTTGCAACGATTTCCTTTGAATGTGCCGCTACATTTGCCAGGCACTCATCTCCGTAGAGATCCTGTGAACCTGTACAAAACCAAAACTTGTAATTTTTTACTGCTAACATAATTACCTCCCTTGATTGTAGTTCATATATAGTTTCATAACCCATTACTTTTACTATATAGGAAATCGCAAAGTATTTCCTACATAAAAAATAATACAACTTGTATGCTTATATATACAAGTTGTATTTTCTTATTTGAGCCAGCCAACACTATCACGTTCTACAATTTCCGGCTCAATCATTATTCTATTGTTTCCCTCCATGCTCCCGCCATTCATCAGCTTAATCAATAGCTTTGCCGCCATACTGCCCAGTTTCTCCTGGGGATGGGCTATTGTTGTGAGAGGTACCATACAGGTCTCTGCCAATGAAGAATTATCAAATCCTGTGAGAGCCACATCATCTGGACATTTTATCCCCTCCGCCTCCAGCGCTTGTAATATGTAGAGTGCTGTCTGGTCATTGTATGCGACAACTGAGTCAAAATATTTTGATGCCCTGTTCTTTGCCATCTCCCTAATTATATCATAAGGATGACTCTTTCTATCCTCTGTGTAAAACCAGATTACCTTGTCCGGGTCATATATTATTCCCGCATCCTGCAACGCCTGAATGTATCCCTTGTGCCGCTCCTGCCCCTGAATGTCATCAGCCTTGAACACCCCCACAATATCCTTGTAGCCACGGGATATCAGATAATTGGTAATCATGTAGCCACCTTTCCTGTCGTCCATAAGAATCTGGGGTTTATTCTCCAGATGACTGTACCAGCCCTGTATAAAAACATAAGGAATGTGGTACTTGTCCAAAAGTTCATACAAGTTTAGATGTCTGCAGAATATCTGGCTCTTGCTGGGCTCAATAATAAGTCCATCTATATTCTTTTGCAAAAGCTCCTCAAGGTATTTCGCTTCCATAGCCCTTGAATTTTTCGTGTTTTTTAATATAATGCTGTATCCATTCTCCGTCATTACCTGGTCAATTCCCTGAACCACTCGTGGAAAAATATAATCTGTCAAATAGGTTGTAATAACAGCGATATTGTGTGTTTTTCCTGTGCGTGGCAGCATTTGACTACAGAAGGTTCCACGTCCGTGCTCAGCATACACAAGTCCCTCATCCTGAAGGATTTCCAAAGCCTTTCGCACAGTCTGTCTACTGACACCATATTGTTTTGTCAATTCATTTTCCGATGGAAGCTTATCCCCTGGTCTGATATCTCCGCCAAGGATTTTTTCTCTAAGCTCCTCCATCAAATCATAATACTTTAACTTCTTTTCCTGTGGCATTTGCTCAACCTTTCTTAAGTTTGCGTTTTATACGGTGAAGCTGTGGTTTTACCACTAGGTCTGTCACCACGAGGCCTTCTCTTTGGTTTATGGCATACCATACTGCATCTGCAACTTCCTCTGGTAAAAGTCTTGCTGCAAGCTCATCATCCGCAGTGAAGTCAGCGTTACGATACAGATTTGTGGCGGTCATATCCGGTTCAATATTCACAACTCTAACACCATATTTTCTAGCCTCATCAAACAGGCTGTGAGAAAAGCTTGTAAGCCCAGCCTTGGTTGCGCCATATGCACAACCGTGAGGGTTTGTTTTCTCTGCTGTCACCGAAGAAATATTTACAATTATTCCTGAGTTCTTCTTCAAATTTCTGAGAAGAAGACCTGAAATAATCATCGGTGCCTCCAAATTTGTACGCACCATCTGACTTATCTTCTGTGGACTTAGCTCCTCGTGAAGACCATAATATCCCACACCTGCATTGTTTATCAGTAAAGTTATATCATGATTTACGTTTATTTTCTTAACAATGCCAGATAACTTCTGGGTATCACACAAATCACACACCACTTTGTGAAATCTGTCACAATTAAGCAACAAAGTATCCTTCTCAACCTCAGAAAAATCGCGGCCTATTCCATAGACCTCATAGCCTTCTTCCACAAGCCTCTTACTAATCTCAAGACCTATACCAGAGGATGCTCCTGTAATTAGTGCCTTTCCTGGAAGTTCTATATCTTCTCTTTGTAAACACTCATTTTCACACTTACTCATTTTTCTATATCCTACAAATCCCTTCCATACATCACACAATAACTAATTGCGCCTCAAATGTCTGTAACCAATTCTGTAACACACTTTTATTTTGACTGTGTCTCCCATCTAAATATTTTATCCGGCGAAATATACTGAGCCACTTTCTCCACCATGAAGCCCTCCATATCCTCCTGAAGTCCCTTAGGATACTGATAATATCCCCCCACATTGTCATAAGGGAAATTCACTATAGCAGAATCAGGCTCTTCTCTTCTCATCTTCTTCAGATAATCCTGTGATATTCTGAAGCTTCCAACTGACACATCCCACAATTTGGCACCATCTATCTTCTCAAATACATCATTACATAATTTCTCATACGCATGTTTCCAATCTCTGCAATAAATCATCGGATCAAAGCAAAGTCTCACTGGAAAACCATTATCCATGGCACATTTTGCTGCCTTAATTCGTTCTGCAGTAGTGGCCGCAAAGTGCTCATATCTGGACGAAACAACATCTGGTGAAATAGTAAAAGCAGCTATCACTTTATCACAGCTGTCATTGTTTTCCCACAGGTCGCATCTGCCACTTTTTGTTCTAATCTCAATTGTCAGATTGTGGTGTTTTCTGGTAAACTCAATCCACTCTCTGATGTAGTCAGTCAAGCTATCACAAGCAACAAGGTCTGCATCATAAGACACACACAGATATACTGGATGCTTTTTCAACAATCCCTCAAGCTCTGCAAAATACTCCTCAAGATTAACAAAAATCACCATGTTTCCCGAAGGATACATTCCCTTCAGATAGCAGTACTCACAGTCAAAAATGCAATTCATCATACAGGAAGTGTAATAAAAATGTTCATTTCCAAAGCTTTGACAAACAGGCGCTCCCTCGTATATTTTTGCCCCTGTTTTCTCAGCTATAATGAGAGCCTGGGAATTATGCTGTGCAACAACACTCTGCTTGCTCCTATTGAACACATCCTTGTAGTGATTTATATATATTCTGTTTGAATTTGGAAAATGCTCCAGTATCCTCTTCACTCTAGGGTTTTCTCGTATTTTTTCCTCTACATAGATATGCGAAAAACTAGAGTAATGCTCCTTTGATTTCATCCAGACAAACCTTTCCATTCTTCTTATCATGGGCGGGAATTTTTCCCTCCTGATACAAACCATCAATATATGTCTTGTAATCTGTCCCCTCAAGCGACAGGTACTTTATCAACTGTTCCACCTGATTTTCCATACTTTTTGAACAATGCAAATCTGCACAAAGTTGATTAACATAGGTGGCATCTAAGCTGCTAGATAACACTTCCACTTTACCTTCCACCTCAACAAAATCATCCACATATTGAACAATCACCCCTGTGGCATCCGCCATTATCGTCTTAACCATATCAGGTGTGAGGTTATCATAATTTCCGTTATCAGACACAACCTTTACAAATCCCATTTTGTGAGGTCCCACATAGATATTTGCAGCCTGATATATAGCTGAAGCTTCCATATCATACAGCTTACCTAATGCAATATCATTTTCCTTTACAGGAACAGAAACTGTTACAATTTCACCCTCTCTGATGCTGCTCTTAATTAGCATATCCGGATAAAATGTTCGCCCTGTCACATACTCTGTGATTTTGTTACACAGAAATACACTTCCCAATTCATAATTTCCTGCGCAGGTTCCTATATTTATGATAGCATCCTTTCCATCAATTCCAAAATAAGACACTGCACCACTAACTGCTGAGGCGGCAAGCACAGCCCCCTGCCCTGTGATAATGATTTTTACCGGTGATACCTCATTCTCAAATACATCGAAACGATAGTGCTTATCTGATTGTCGCTTTTTTAAATTGTAATGCTTTATCAAATCGCTGCATTCTCCGTAGAATGCACAAAAAACATATACCATTACAGAATTTTCTCCATATCTTCCTGAACATCCTTGAAGTTGCTGAGAATTGGTTTCTCATCCTTTCCATGAAGATGTCTTGCAACATAGTTCTTTGTAATTTTATATACCTCAGGTGAAAGCACAAGTACACCAATAAGGTTTGGAATCATCATCATTCCATTGAAGCTATCTGAAATATCCCATGCTAATGACGATGTAAGCTGTGGTCCAACAAAACACATCATTACGAAAAAGATTTTGTATCCAATTACTGACTCACGACCGAATAAGTACTCCCATGCCTTGCTTCCATATACACTCCATCCAAGAGTTGTTGAAAATGCAAAAAGCATAACTGCAAGTGCAATAAAGCCTGCTCCAAACTTTCCAAACACCGTAGAAAAAGCTGCACCTACGAGAGCGGTTTTCTCTAAAGCAACTCCATCCGCCCCCACTGCGAGTACTGTTCCAGTAGCAGGATCAACTACACCTGATGATAATATTACAAATGCTGTCAATGTACACACAACTATTGTATCTGCAAAAACCTCAAATATTCCCCACATACCCTGACGTACTGGCTCACGAACATTTGAACATGAATGAACCATTACTGAAGAGCCAAGTCCCGCTTCATTTGAGAATACACCTCTCTTAAATCCCCATGTTATTACACTCTTAACTGTAATTCCTACAAATCCACCTTCAACTGCTTTTATACCGAAAGCACAGCCAAAAATGCTCTTAAACACAAGACCTGCATTTTCAATGTTGGCAAAGAAAATAATTAAGGCCCCTATTATGTAAAGTGCAACCATAAGAGGCACAACCTTCTCTGTAACAGCAGCAATTCTCTTGATTCCACCAATAATAACCATTCCAGCAACCAATACTATTCCAAGACCTGTAAGCCATGTCGGGATACTGAATGCCGCATTCAAATTCACTGCAATTGTGTTGTTCTGAGACAAATTACCAATTCCAAAGGACGCTAACAAACAAAAAACTGCAAATAAAACAGCTAAAATCGAGCCAAGTTTTTTGCAATTCTTATGCTTTCCAAGTCCATCTCTGAGATAGTACATGGCACCTCCGCACCACTCACCTCTGTCATTTTTTCTTCTATAATAAATTCCCAACACATTCTCCGAATAGTTTGTCATCATTCCAAAAAATGCTGCAACCCACATCCAGAAAATCGAACCTGCACCACCTGCTGCAATGGCCGACGCAACTCCAGCAATATTACCTACTCCAACTGTAGCCGCAAGTGCTGTACATAACGACTGAAACTGGGAAATATTATGCTTATCGGATTTATCCTTTGAATCACTATTCTTGTCAAACAGTTCCCCGATTGTATTTTTCCACCAATGCCTGAAATGAAAAATCTGAAAAAAACCTGTGAGACAGGTCATTATTATTCCAGTTCCCAAAAGAAGGATAAGACCAATCTTTACCCAGACAAAATTATTAATCACATCGTTTACGTTTGCAACCGTTGCTAGAAATTCATTCATTTTTGTTCTCCCCTTTTTACATTTTCACTTTGCAATCAATAGAAATGTAACATAACTATGCCTGTCTAGGCAAGATTTACAATCATATAGTATATTTTTGAAGCAATAATTGATTTTTTATTCTTTTTGTGATTCGTGCCATGCAGACATAAAAAAAGCGATGAAAATGAAAAATTCAAATTCACCGCTTTATTAAGTCTTATTTGGAATTAAACCAATTATTCTCTACTTTGCCTTCCTTGCCTGCTTTATTTTATACATCTCCTTATCAGCCATGACAATATATTCATCCAGGGATTTTCCACTGGCTGGGTCTGTCACGATTATACCGTGGCTTAAGCTTACATTACTCTTTTTCAGTTCAAGTGAAACCGCAGTAATAAAATTCTCTGTAATCCTCTCATCGCAGTTCGGATAGAAAACTACAAATTCATCACCACCAAACCTGTAAACAAAGCCCTCTACCGGCTTTTCCTTCTCGAGAATCCCTGCTATCTTTATCAGAATATCATCGCCATACTTATGACCTTTTGTGTCATTTATCTGCTTGAAATCATCCACATCAAAGAAAATCATGGTGCAGCTGATTCCCTTTTCAGTAAGCTTCTCGAATCTTGGAAGTACCATCTCTGTGTATGCTACTCTGTTATATAGACCTGTCAGCGCATCCCTGTTATAAATATTTTTAAGCTCCTCGTTTGCTACCTCCAGTCTTCTCTGCTTGTATAAATTCTCAAGCTTCGTCACAAAGGTAGAGTGAATAGACAGTATGTCTGCATTATCATACAGAAATCTAGGATTCTTTAATATTGTATAACCTACAATCTCATTTCTGAAATGAATAGAACAGAACATAAAGGAATTTGACCCTGACTCTTTTTCCATGTATTCCTTCAGCTCATCCAGAGTTTTCACGTCCAGATTGCCTCTGCCCTTCTCACCGGCATAAGCAAGCATCATATTGTCAGGAACATATTCATCTTTTGGGAATTCTCCATTCAGGGATGCCTTCACCAGCTCCTTGTCAGTGGCAATATATATTCCGTCACAATCCAACGAGTAAATGTAATCTGCAAACTCCTCATACAGTTCTTTGTAGGTGATACACTCCTCTATCCTATTCTGAAGCGCCATAATAGCTTCCTCTTCCTCGCCGGATTTTACTATATATTCAATCTGCCCTTTAGCATATTCTCTGTAATCCACACGACCACTGTTTGGACAACCGCAGCTCTCACTGTAAATAATTTCAGATGTCAGGAAATGATTATTTTCCACCTTCCTGCCATCCCACAAATCAGCAAGTATCTGCATAGCTGTTTTACCAATAATTCCACGATTATTTTCAATGGTTGTAATCTGGGGCTTAAAAAATGCTGCCTTGTCCAGGTTGTCACATCCCGTCACCATAAAATCCCCAGGCACATTGTATCCCAGCCTCGCCGCCTCAGAGCATATACCCGCTGCAATATTGTCATTGGCACACACAAACGCTCCTGGAAGCTTGCGTTTATTCTCATGCCATTCATTCATATATCTTACACCAGTGCCAAAGTCATAATCTCCAAACAAATACATCTCATCCGTCAGAGGAATGCCATAGCTTTCCATAGCTTCTTTAAATGCCTCAAGCCTCACTGTATTTTCATACTGATTCTTAGGGCCCCCGGCAAACACGAAGCTTCTGCAGTTATGTTCCCTGTACAGATGATCTATCATTTGTCTGTAAAGTTTCCTGTTGTCGTTACCTACATAATAGAAGCCATCCACATCATAGGTTATGCTCACAACGGGTACCTTTGTTTTTTTCAATCTTCCTACAATGTTATCTATTTGCGCCTTATCAGTCATGTTACTGCAGTCGAAAACAATGCCATCAAAATCGTTTAAGTCAGGCAAATGAAAAATCATGTATTCACCATCATTAAATTTCTTATCATGGCTCCAGTTACCATTTGCACTAAAAAAGTACAAACACATATCTATGCCAAGCTCCTTAGCCTGGGCAGTGATTCCATCTACCCACGAATATGTAACTAATCTTTTCCAACCATCTGCAATAAGCGCAACCTTCTTCATTTAAATCCCCCATCTGTCAAACCTGTTTCTCTCTTAGTTATCTACTTCTTTCCAACATACCTTTATTATAACGCAAAAAGACCATATAGCAAATTGCTATATGATCTTTTATTTTTTATTATGGAATTTTTTGGCTCTTCAGGGGTAATGGTGGGTTAAAAACCGCCATTACCCCTGAAAAGCCTTATAATATTGCATTTCACTAATTCAATAAGTATTTATATCCGTAATTCTCCACATCCATATCAAGCTGTATTT
>CAMFPD010000005.1 GCA_945971355.1 uncultured Lachnobacterium sp. | reverse complement strand
GCGGCCTGCCCAGGTGTCATAGCCCTCTGTGGCTCATCAAAAACACATTTTACTAGTCCATTGTCAAGCGGTGTGAGCTTGCAGCTTGCACCTCTGTGGGAATATCTGATTTTTCCTACAGCTGGTGTGTTAGGGGAAATCGAAGCTTCTGCCATATAGTTAACATTACTGATATAACAAGTATCACTGAACAGCTCTTCATCTCTACAAATTACAACCTCATTTGTGTCCACACGAAGCTCCTTTACAAAAAGAGGTGTGGCTGCTGTAATGCCAAGTCCTTTTCTCTGACCTATTGTATAACGAATTATTCCCTTGTGCTGACCCAGGATATTGCCCTGTGTATCCACAAAATTACCTGGCTCATAAACACGACCTGTCTCTCTCTGTATGAATCCCGCATAGTCATGGTCTGGCACGAAGCAGATATCCTGACTATCACTCTTATGAGCCACCATAAGTCCAGCCTTCTCAGCTATTTCCCTAATCTGTGGCTTCTCGTATGCCCCCACAGGCATAAGGGTTTTGGACAACTGCTCCTGTGTGAGATTATATAACGCATAAGTCTGATCCTTTGCGGCAGTTACAGAATTCTGAATAGTGTACCTGCCATTTGGAAGCTTGGTTATTCTGGCATAATGCCCTGTTGCTATATAGTCAGCCCCAATCTCAAGGGACCTCTGCAGAAGGGACTCCCATTTCACATATCTGTTGCAGGCTATACATGGATTAGGTGTGTATGCTCTCTCATACTCTGACACAAAATAATCTATAACATTCTTCTGGAAATCTGATTTGAAATTCATCACATAATACGGAATCCCCAGCTTGTCCGCAACTCGTCTGGCATCATCCACCGCAGACAAACCACAGCATCCACCTTCCTCAGCCTGCTTAAAGCTATCCTCATCCTGCCAAATCTGCATAGTTACACCTATGACATCATAGCCCTGTTCCTTTAACAGATAAGCTGCAACTGATGAATCCACACCACCAGACATTCCAACAACAACTTTTTCTTTCATCAATTAACCTCGTTAAATAATATAACTTCCGTTTTTTTCACTCTGCCAGTCCACAAGATCCTGAAGTGTGATATTATCTACCACATCATTAATTGCATCATTAATTTTCTTGTAAACCATAACTGTCACGCACATATCTTTTCTCTCACAGCCCATGGCATCGTCTTCAAGACACGCAACAGGTGCAAGGCTTCCCTCTGTAAGTCTGAGAATCATTCCAACTGTATAATTCTCTGGTGCCTTTCTCAGAAGATAGCCTCCCTGAGCACCTCTGATACTCTTTACGAATCCTGCCTTGTTCAATATGGAAATAATCTGCTCTAAATATTTATCAGAGATTCCCTGACGCTTTGCCACATCCTTAAGGCTGATTGGATCACCAGTGCTATTCTCAGCCAAATCAATCATTAGTCTTAATGCATATCTGCCTTTTGTTGATATTTTCATAGTGTTACCTCTTTAACAGTTTTAATTCCTACTATTCCAATATACATTGACTAGATTGCCTTGTCAACCTTAAAACTGTAAATCATCTCGTTTGTCAGACTCATGTCCTCAAACTGTACCTGTATATCCTCTCTGCTAACCCACTCAGCAATTGAAAGCTCCTCACTATCCATTGTAATTGTGGTATCTCCATCCACCTCACAAAAAAATCCGGCAAGAATATTGTCTGCGAATCCCCAGGGTTGTGATTTGTAGTATCTTATATTTTTTACCTTAAGGCCTACTTCCTCCATAACCTCTCTGCGCACCGTTTCCTCAAGAGATTCTCCAATCTCAGTAAACCCTGCCACAAGAGCATATTTTTTGTATTCTCTTCCTCTGTACTTAGTGAGAAGTATTTTATCTCCATTTATGATACCCACAATTACTGCTGGATTTATTCTTGGAAAAACCATGTTGCCACATTTCGGACACTTTAACATTCTCTCACTGCTATCATGTATGAGTGTTCCTCCACAGACTCCACAAAACCTGTTCTTTGTATACCAGCCATTGAGGTGCATGCCTGTAATTCCTGCCAATGCTAATTCCTTGGGTTTCACAGTTCTAAAGAAGCTGCGATTCTGCCATTCGTATTCCCACATTTCTGCGCAGCTATTTCCTGTTTTTCCATCATTTACATTTGAATCATTTTGAAAATCTTCGGCTGATAAATTATAAACATCATCTGCCTTTTCCGGTTCTATATATCCACGATAGTAATCCACACCATCCATGCTAAATAAATAGGTCTGCTCCGACATCAGATGGCTAACCTGGGAATATGTAGGAAAAAGCATTTCACATACGGCTTCCTTTTTATCTCCACAAAGCTTTCTCACAAGAATTCTGTCCCCGCTGAAAATTAGAGAGATATCCTCCCTGCCATTATTATCACCTGGTTTTTTGTACTGATATGTTATATCAAATTTATGTGGTGCTATATCCTGAATCATCTTCTTGTGTATGCCCTCCTTATATTGAGTTAAAGCCTTGAAAGGATAACTTTCAAGGCTCCTGGTTACTCTCTTTTTCATGTTTCGCCTGGGCTTCATCCATGGCTCTGTGTTTTCTCTTCTGGTCATGAATAAGTGCTTTGACAAGAAACAAAATTGCTATACTTATAATCGAAAACAAATTATCGATTGCAGAATTTGTTCCAATCACCATATGTCTGGACACCAGAAAGACAAGTGCTTCAATAACATTGTCAGAATTTGGTTTACAAAGCATCTTGATAAACTCAATCCCCACCACTAAGCTGAAGATTTCTTCAAGCATTTCCAAAAACATTGATGTTCCGTGGAATCCGATAATATAATCCTTGAATTCCGGCAAGAAACCAATTGTTGCTACAATAAGTGCCACTCCAACTAAAAACGCCAAAAACAGTTCTATAACCTCACATGCAATATGCACGCATTTTCGAATTTTATCCAGCACAGTATCCCCCTTATATTTGCTTTATCCCATAATATTATAATTGACAAGCTTGCAGCTGCTTGTACCATATGACTTTTTTATACAAAAAACCGAGCATCCCGCTTCGAATTCTCACACAAGACGTTACCTTCACAGTTAGCTCAGTCCAGGCGACCTCTCGTCACATGAAAGCTTCCGCTTAGGGCTGCTGTATTCCTACCCTGACCCGGTTCACGGATTTCCATTGCGAAAGACCCAGACGTCAACACCACTTATGAAGGGCAGCTCCCACGCTTGAACCCTCTACGAGACATCACCCCAACTATAGCGGATTGTTGGTACAAGGCACCGCTAACACCCCGGCTGCTCGGAGATTTAATTGTACTCTAGACAACAGGTAATTGTCAAGGAATTTGCAACTTTAAAGCTGTTGTTGTTTCTTTTTTTCTCGCAATTCTCTAAAAAACTGCGATAGCATAGTTGAGCATTCCTCCTCCAGGACACCTGTTTCCATTTCAACCTGATGATTAAACTGCGGCATTTGCAATATATTGAGAACAGAGCCGGCACAACCTGCCTTTGCATTCATGGCGCCAATCACAACCCTCCCCATCCTGCATTGAACAATAGCTCCTGCACACATCTGACAAGGCTCCAGAGTTATGTACATGGTACAGTCCTCCAGTCTCCAGTCACCAGTTTTTCTGCTGGCCTTTTTAATGGCATTAAGCTCTGCATGGGACAAAGTATTCTTGTCAATATTCCTCCTATTATAGCCTCTGGCAATAATACGATCATTCTGCACAATCACACAGCCAATTGGCACCTCATCAATTTTGTAAGCCTTTTTTGCCTGCTTAATGGCTTCTTTCATATATTTTTCATCCTGTGTCATAGACTTCCCGCCTCAAACTGTTATAATTGTATTATACTTCAATCTGTGGAAGGAAATCAAATATGTTACTAAAATACGAAACTGAACGACTGGTTCTCAAGGTTCTCAAACCGGATGCCGCCATGAAGGTGCTGGACTTCTATCAGCGCGACCGCGAATTATTTGAAGAATACGAAACTGATCGCGTTCCAGATTTCTATACAATCCAACATCAACACAAAATCTTAAAATTCGAATATAATATGGCAATCAAGGGACAAACTATTCGTTTCTATGTATTCTTGAAAGAAAATCCTGACTATATAATAGGAACGGTATGTTTGCACAACATCACATCATCCTTTTACCAGAGCTGTGAGATTGGATATAAATTTTCCAGTATTTTTCACCATCAGGGCTATGCTTCAGAAGCTATAAAGTGTGTAATGTCAGTTGCATTTTACGATTTGAATCTACACAGGATTACCGCAGTTGTCGAAAAAAACAACAGACCATCCTGCCGCCTTCTTGAAAAAATTGGATTCACTAATGAAGGAATTCTCAGAGACTATATATACCTACACGGAAAATGGAAAGATCACTATCTGTATTCCTTTCTCCGCAATGACAATCCCAATTACAATGGCTGACTAATCCAATAACCAAACGCACCCTCGGACATTGTCCTTGTGTGCGTTTTTTCGTCAATAAAATCAGAAAAACCAAAAAGCTTTGCCATCATCGCCTCCGGTTTTTCATATACCCCTGGAACCCCCAGATATCTCTTATCCCCCGCGGTCATCACAATGAGATACTTATAATTCATAAATCCATGGATGACAAAACTGTTGTTTGCATAGTGCCAGTTTGTGGCGGTAAGCTTTCTAATATCGGCAAGGTCAATCTTTTCCAATTCATCCCCTGTGTGTTGTATTGCATTATTTTCAGTCTTTGAATTATCAACCTTGATATTCAACATTTCCTTCATGAATCTGTTGTTTGTTAATGTATTATCTTGAATCTCATTTTTTTTATCCCTTATCTCACCAATTGTCTGTTCATATGCCTCAATGCTTTTTGTGGTATCTACAGCATTTTCTATTTCTGGTTTCTCTTCGCAATTATCTTTCTCAAATGGCACAACATCCCTTGTAATCCATTCACCTGCATCCTCACTCCAACAGCTTGCAAGAAACTCCTGATTACCGCATTCAACCCTGACTGCCTTCACCTCTTCCAGACGGTATCCAGACTCTTCTATATTACTCCTGTCAAAATAGTAGGTAGTCTGTCCCTGTCCGAGACTTATTATTATACTTCCAAGCTCTACTCCTATAACGTTTTCATCCATCAAAAGATATGTCCTGCATTTACCGCTATATCTCCCAAGGTTTCTAATATGAATCTCCATAGCGCATGTATCTTTCCTACACTCTACCTTCACAAAACCTACATTTTTGCCTTTTGTCTTGTTTTCATATGCATACATATACGTAATAAATCTTTCCATTCTTACATACTCCTTGTAATTTATTACATATATATGCCAGTTACCCGTTTACTTATTCTATTTACTCATTTTATTGTGTAGTGTCGGGTATAAAACAAACTACACAAAAAAAACGGAATACGTTTACTCTGCCTGAGATATGTTACCCTCATCATCTATCACAACGTTTACAGAAATACTTTCCAAATAATCATATAATTCCTGTTGTTCCTCAGCCTCGTTCAAGTAATAGGTTTTTCCTCCTGTCTGAACTGCCGGGACAACTGTTGCCTGAAGCTGTCCTGCCTCATTATTTCCTGTAAAATGAAGTTGGATTAGCATTGTATCAAGTGTCTTGCTATTGAACCAAAAATTCCCCAGACTATATATTATAGGTTTTCCGTCATAGTATTCCATTCCCTGCAGGCAATGTGGATGGGCTCCAATAACTACATCCGCTCCCGCGTCCAGATATTCCTTTCCAGTGGTAGTCTGCGCCTCCTCCAGCACTGTGCTATATTCGGTTCCCCAGTGTACATAGGCTATTACAAAATCTGCATTTTCATCAGCTTCTGCAATTACCTCCTTGAATTTTGTTGTATCATAACATCTTAGTATTCCAGGGGTCGTCTCTGTTGCTTCAGGTGTCATCTTATTTTTCTCAGCTCTTGATGCTGCCACAAATGCAACTGTTTTTCCATCTATGTCCATATACACAGGCTTCATTGCCTCTTCCAAATCATGTCCCGCTCCAAAATATGCTATTCCTGCTTCATCCAGCGTATCAAATGTATCCAGCAATGCCTGTGTTCCATAATCATACACATGATTATTAGCCATTCCGACTATATCCACTCCCAGATCATTCAGCACGGATACCCTGGTCGGTGATGCCCTGAAGGTATAAGCCTTTCCTGCCATTGGCGAACCGTTTGTACTGTATGTAAATTCATTGTTAAGGCACATCACATCAGCTTCCTGCATAATATCCACCAGTTCAGATGATATACAATCATATATGCCATTTTCCGATGCATCTAAATTGCTTGTTGTTATTGCACCCTCAGCAATACTCACATCTCCTGCAAAGCAGATTGTAAAATCATAGCTTCCGTCATCTATTGGTTTTACAATTTCTGTGTTCTCTGCAGAATCAATCAGTTCAGTTGAATCATCTGAATTAGAGTTTTCTATTTCCTGCATTCCATTTGCAACCAACTCTTTTGCCTCTGAATCTGATGCGTTTTCTCCACAGGCCGTTGCAACTAGAACTGTAGATATCAACAGTGTACATAACTTTGCTCTCTTTTCCATAATCTTCCTTTTCTCCGCCTTCTTTTTCTGCTACAAATCTTGCGGTATATCAATTATTTTCCTTAGCAGTGAACTACCCATTGTCTAAAGCCAATGGGCGTCCTGCTTCATCGACCTCTTCAATTTATCAAATTGTTTGCAAATAAGTCAATAAAAAAGGAAGTGCCTTCATTTAGACACTCCCATTAATACTTTTATTTACACATAATCAGAATTTTTTTAACATCTTCGTCTTTTAATTTTACATAGGATCTTGTACCCAATCCGCTTGTTCTAACTGCCTCTGATGCCATTTCATCAAATTTATCATCTGGAACCCCTGCCTCAGACAGGCTGGCCGGCATTCCAAGAGATTTGTTGAATTCCCTCACTTTGTCTATTCCAAGCTTTGCTGCTTTCATATCATCTGCTTCATTAACTCCAAACACCTCTCTGGCGAATCTGGCAAATCTTGGAGCTGTATCCTCTGATAAGACATACTCCATCCAGGCTGGTGTTAATATGGCAAGACCAACTCCATGAGTTATATCATAGTACGCACTTACAACATGTTCTATTGGATGCACACTCCATGAACCACCCTTTCCTACTGTCAACAAATGGTTAAGTCCAACAGTGGATGCCCACATGAGATTTGATCTCGCCTCATAATTTTCTGGCTCATCAATTGCTTTCCTTGCATATTTTATAACCGTTTTCATTACCCCTTCACTGAGCACATCTGTTATATAGGCTTCATCATTTGGCTGGAAGTACTGCTCCATAACATGTGATAAGATATCAACCGAACCTGCTGCCGTCTGTTTTGCCGGCAATGTATACAGATATGTAGGATCACAGATTGATAACTTAGGATACAGATGAGGAGTATTAATTTCTAACTTCTCGTGAGTCTCTTCATTGCTGATCACTGCTCCTGAATTCATTTCTGAGCCAGTTGCACATATGGTGAGAACAACTGTAATCGGCAGTGCTTTTTTTACCAGACTTCTATCCATGACCAAATCCCATGGTTTTCCATCGTAGCATGCCGATGCTGCAATATGCTTGGAAGCATCTATAGTACTTCCACCTCCAACAGCAAGTATCACCTGAATATCTTCCTTTTTACAAATTTCAGTTCCTTTTTCCACCGATGAAAGCTTAGGATTTGGCTCAATTCCTGAAAGCTCAAATACTTCAAAATCTTTAAGTAATTCCATTATCTTGTGGTACAAGCCACTTCTTTTAATGCTGCCTCCTCCGTAAACAAGCAAAACTCTTTTACCGTATTTTGCCAGCTCATCTGGAAGACACTGGATTTGATCTTTTCCAAATCTTATATCTGTAGGGATATTGAAGGTGAAATTATTCATACCACTTACCTCATCTTTCCATTTCTATAATATTATGTAACTGTTCGTGTGTGATGTAAAAGTAATTAAATTTTAGCTTTGTATCTGTCATAGTGAAGCTCGCTTAAATCGATGTCTGTCTTACCTGTTACAATAAGTTTTGCAAGCTGTTCTCCTACTGCTGGTGCAATACCAAAGCCATGTCCGTTAAATGCACAGGCTACATATAAACCTGGGATTTCATCAACTGTTCCAAGAGATGGTACACCATCAGAAGATGCATCCATCCAGCCTGCCCATGTACGAACAATTTTGGCATCCGCCAAATCAGGAAAGTACTTCATAATTCCTCTGCAGATACATGGTGCCGTCTTTGAAGAGTTGATTGGTGTTCCATTATCCTTGTTATATCTCTCAAGCCCCGAAGAACCGCCAAATACAAATGATCCATGCTTTGTCTGATGTCCGTAGAAATCAGCCTCTGCTGTACCAAGCATCTGATCAAACATGTGTGGCTGTGCTTCTGTAACAAGACATTCCAGCAATGAATTTGTCATTGGAATATCAATTCCAACAGATGTAAGAATTTCTCTTGAATCAAGTCCTGCTGCTACCAGTACACTTTCACCTTCATATACGTTATTAGGTGTGATTACCTGGCGAATTTTACCTCTGATTACCCTAAGCTCGGTTACTGGTTCACCTGAGATAAAAGTAACTCCAAGTCTTCTTGCCATCTTATAATATCCAAGAGTTGTTGTTAGAGGATTTGCATGTCCGTCTGTTGGACACCAGCTTGCGCAGATAACCTCATCAGACAGATAAGGATTAATTGATCTCACTTCATCTCCATCAATCATTCTTACATCAAGACCAACCCCTCTTGCGTTATCTGCAAGTTTTGTGAGAATCTCTCTATGCTTTTCTGTTTTTCCAAGTCGAAGGTTTCCATCCTGATGATACTCACAGTCTACCTCCAATTCCTCAGACAGAGTTGGCCACAAATTCTTAATTCCATACATCACAAGTGGCAATTCTCTTACGTCACGGCCTGACTGTCTGACACCACCACCATTTCTTGAAGAACCACCATTACCAATATGGTCTGAGCCCTCAAGAACAATTACGTCAACTCCCATTTTTGCCAGATAATATGCTGTTGCGCATCCTATGATGCCGCCACCTACAATTACAACCTCTGCACTAGTCTTCATACTATTCGCCCTCCTTTTCTTCTGCTGCCTCATTTGCAAAAACCTTCATCTCGATTGGGCGCATTGGAACTCTGCTTGTTGCAGGCTCAAGCTCTGCTGGCGATACTCCCAGTTCTCTTGCCACAATTCCCTTTACAAGCTTGCTGCAGGTCTGTCCCTGACACAGTCCCATTCCTGTTCTCAAATATCTTCTAATCTCTGTGAGTGTCCACATTCCATCATGCACTGCTCTTCTGATTTCACCCTTTGTAATCTCCTCACAACGACAGATTAACATATCGTCATCTGGACCTGGAACAAATGGACCTATATCTCTTGATCTATCATTTACTGAATTCATAACTTTCTCCTCCTAAACAGCCTTAAAAAATCTTGCCTTCATTGCATATTCCTTTGGAACCCTGATAGTTAAAAGATTTGTTTTATCAAAGGCTTTGACACTCTTAACTGATACAACCTCTGCATCACAGATTGCTTTTCCGTCTCTTCCCAAGCCTTTACCCTTTGTACCTGCCTCCGGAAGCGGAAGGAACTCATATGGTAAAGTAACTGTTGCCGTGCCATCTCCACAATCCTCATCCACAAGGAAAATTGCCTGTCCTGAACAGCTTGCAACACACATTCCACAGTTAATACATTCTGAGCCATCTACAACGATTGGAAGGGAGGTTATATTTGATCCAATAGAAATACATCCCTTTTTACATGCATCCTGACATGGATTACATGGAATATTCTGTGTACACTCCATAACCGGATGAACTCCGACCTTATGAGTCACTCCAGGATATCTCTCAATCTCATCATCTGCAACAAAGCCGTGAAGCAGGAGGTTCTGGGAAATATCGATTCCTTCCTCTGTTTTCTCGATAGCTTTTCCACGATTCTTTGGTGCAAACATTCCCTGACGAAGACCATCCAGCGCTTTATCTAATGATTCTAATTCTGTATCCAATTCTTCTTTTTCGATATATCCAAGGTATTCTGCTGCTACGATTCCAGCCATTCTTCCTTCGATCATAGCTGAGGATGCTTCCTCAATACCAGATACGTCACCTGCTACAAACACACCTGGAAGTGATGTTCTGCCATATTCGTCGCAGATAGGAACCTGTCCTCCACGCTTTGGATTATCTTCCATATCGCATCCTGCCATTTTAAGAAGCTGTGACATAGGAGAAAGTCCAACTGCCAGACAGATTGTATCCACATCAAAATGCTTTTCTGTTCCAGGAATAAACTGGAATTTGCTGTCAACCTCTGCAATTGTAACTCCAGTTACACAGTCCTCACCTTCTGCCTCAACAATTGTATGTGACAGATAAAATGGAACTCCAGTACGTGCAACCTTTGCAGCATGCACTCCATATCCACCTACTCTTGGTGCCGCATCAACAAGGGCTACCACCTCACATCCACACTGTTCAAGCTGGAATGAAACTACCAGACCTACGTTTCCTGAACCAAGCATAAGCACCTTTTTACCTGGCAGTACACCGTGAAGATTCATCATAGTCTGGGCAGCTCCTGCTCCGATAACACCAGGTAGTGTCCAACCTGGGAATGTTACCATATTCTCGGCTGCACCTGTTGCAATTACAACTGCATTTCCCTTGAAATGCTCTACCTCATCGCCTCTTTTAACGACTACTTCCTTATCCTGATATAAGCCAATTACTGTAGCATTGAGTACAACCTCTACACCAGCTTCATCTGCTTCATCCAAAAGCTGCTGTCCGATAACAAAACCTCTAACCTTTGCGCGATGCTCTTTTGATCCGAAAAATTTGTGTATCTGCTTGAAAAGCTGTCCTCCCGGCTTTTCATTTTCATCGAATACAACTACCTTTAAGCCTCTCTTAGCTGCTTCTATTGCTGCTGACAATCCAGAAGGGCCAGCTCCTACTATTATCAAATCATATCTTTTCATAATAATCTCCTTTTTCCAGCTGAAATCACCTATTATAAGGCTGCCTATACGTCAGTTTTTACTGCTCATCAAATGGTTTGTCTGATACCCCATACTGTGTTCTCACATCCATTCCTGCTACAAGAGGTGTAATACATGTTCTCACATTTGGAACACCGTCTACCACCATGACACAGTCTGTACATCTTCCGATTGCACAAAAGATTCCTCTTGGCTTATGTTCTTTTTTGGTGTAACGGTGAACCATAAGTCCTGCTGCCTTTAATGCTGCTGCAATAGGTTCTCCCTCGTAACCTTCTACCTCTTTTCCATCAAATGTGAATTTTACTAATTCTCCTTTTTCCTGAACTCCAAGTATTGGATGCTCTTTTATTCTCTCTGACATAACTTATCTCCTTCCTGACCTCTATCTCTATAATGAATTTCCACCTTAAGCTAAATCCGGTTTCTCCCAGAGTCTAAGACTCTGTCCCAAGCCAAGCTCAAGAGCTCTCTCATAACAATGCTTGCCCCAGGCTACATCCTCAACCGGCATTCCTCCAACCGAGAATACAATCACCTGCTCATCCGATTCTCTTCCAGGTCTCTTACCCTGAATGATATCTCCAAGATCGTACATATCTTCCTTTTTGATGATTCCATCATGAATCATATCTGTGAACTTTGAACCGATTATATTGTTTGCACCAAAGGATGGATAAGGAAATTCCTCCGCCCATGCCTCATAAAGTGCTGTGTTGTCAACCACCAGCTTACAATTATCAGCCATGTATCTGGCATCTAACTCAAAGCAGCTGACTCCGATTATTAATGCTCCTGGCTTTACCCATTCACCCTTCACAAGTGGATATGTGCTAGGGTCTGTATTTCCTGAATTTGCAAACGAGATAACATCTGTATCTTTTACTAACTCTTCAACTGTCTCAACAGCTCTTATTACCGGAATCTCCGGATACTTTTCTTTTGCATATTCTACAAATGCATCAAGTGATTTCTGACCTCTTCCCTTTACCTTCACTTCTTTAATTCCCGGACAAGCAGAAAGGATTGCCGCGAGGGAAGTTTTTCCCATTACTCCTGGTCCACAAATTCCACAAACTACAGCATCCTTCTTTGCTAAATATCTGGCTCCCACGCCTGGTATTGCGCCAGTTCTCATTGCACTTAGAATGTTTGCTGACATCAGTGCAAGTGGTGCCCCAGTGTCCTTATCGTTTAACATAACTGTGAGAATAGATCTTGGAAGGCCTTTTGTTTTGTTGTTACTATTGCTTCCATACCATTTCATACCAGCCATATCAAATGGTCCTCCAATGTATGCTGGCATAGCCATGAATCTTCTGTCATCCCCTTCATCCAGTGGCATGTTAGGGAATGGTGACTCTTTAGGAAAAGAAACCTGACTTCCATGGGAATTGTGGTTCTCACCACCCATTACATAGTCTCCTGCGTTCAGGCATTTGATTACCTCTTCCATAGTGTCTATGCAAGCAGGCATGTCCTTTACTCCTGCCTTAATCATGTCTTCCTCTGACAAAAATATAAAATCAATTGTTGGATAAGCCATCTCTCATTCCTCCTTATATACAAAACATTTTTTGTGTGTTTGTCTAAAAAAGAAAAAGCAACGAAACCGATGTATTCATCAGCCCCATTGCTTTTGATGTACTTACTTTACTTCAAAAATGGTACCTATTCAATTACTACTTTCTCCCAATTTTATACTCCTTTTGGGTTATTAATAGCACTTTTTGATTATTTTCTGTGTGCATATTAATCAACACGGTATTTATCCGTTCTCGTAATCATATTATCTGCTATATCTGGCGGTACACACTGTTTTTCCATAATCCTCCTTGCATTTATTTACATATGTGAAGTTGATTGTTTCACATGCAGCGCAAAAGGCTAAAAATCTACTACTTCTTAAGTATAATTGACGGTAATTGCTGGGTTATACAGTGGATATTTCCTCCTCCGAATACAATTTCCTTTGTCTTCACACCTACAATTTCCTTATCTGGATATATCCTTCTCATCTGTTTTAGTGCCAGTTCATCATTCTCGTCACCATATTGAGGAACTATAACTCCGTTATTAGTCACAAGATAATTAAGGTAAGACGCAATACATATCTCACCATTTTTTCTTGGTATGGTGCCTGCCACCCTGTCGATTGTCTCTGCACCTTCCAGAAGAACTGGCTTTGACGGTGTGCACACCTTATGAACCTTGAGCTTTCGCCCCCTTGCATCTGTCATTTCCAAAAGAGCCTTATAGTTATCCTGCGCAGCCTTATAAAAAGGGTCTGATTTATTATCTGTATAAATACAGGCAACCTCCCCCGGTCTAACGAAGCATGCTACATCATCTATATGTCCGTTTGTCTCATCTGGATCTATGCCATCCTTTAGCCACAACACTTTTTCACAGCCTAAGTATTCCTTTAGCTTCTCCTCTATATCCGCCTTTGCCAGGTGGCTATTTCTCCCTTCTGAAAGAAGACACATCTCTGTAGTTAATACAGTTCCCTCTCCATCAACATGGATACTGCCTCCCTCCAGGACAAAATCATCCAGTCTGTAGCTGTCTATGTTTTCTAATTCGCATATCTTCCCTGCTATTGCATCATCAGCATCCCACGGAAAATATAATCCGTCTACAAGTCCTCCCCATGCATTAAAGGACCAGTCACAGGCTCGTCGTTCTCCCTTGTCATTTACCAAAAATGTAGGCCCGCAATCCCTGCACCAGGCATCATTTGAACTCATTTCCAACACCTGGATATCCCTTGGAAGACGTGCCCTTGCGTTTGCATACTGGCTATTGTTCACAAGCATCGTTACTGGTGTAAACCTGCTTATTGCCTTTGCCACATTTGTGTAGGCTTCCTGCACTGGTTTTGCTCCATCCCTCCAGTTGTCCGGTCTCTCCGGCCATATCATAAAAATACGCTCCTGTGGCTCATATTCTGCCGGCATTCTATATCCATCCTGCTTTGGAGTTGTTCTCTTAATTCTCCTTGCCATTACTTCATTCCTCTACTTTCCATGTGTTAAAAGTGTCTGATACATTTCCGGACGCCTATCCCTGAAAATCCCCCACTCTCTTCTCTCTTTCGCAAGTTCATCCAAATCAAATTCATGTACGAGTATACCCTCTGTGCAATCATCTGCCTGCTCCACAATTTCTCCATAATTATCCGCTATAAATGAATTACCATAGAAGGTCATCTCTGATTCCTCATCTGTCTCTGTTCCAATTCTATTTGACGCAATAACAGGCATCATGTTCGCCGCTGCATGTCCTGCCATAGTATTCCTCCAATGAATACTTGAGTCTTTTCCCAGAGTAGGTTCTGAGCCAATTGCTGTTGGGAAAAGTAAAATCTCAGCCCCTAAAAGCGCCATACTTCTGGCTGTCTCCGGGAACCATTGATCCCAGCATATTCCTACTCCAATTGTTCCGTACTTTGTATTCCACACCTTAAACCCAGTATCCCCAGGTGTAAAATAGAATTTCTCTGCATATGGAAGTCCGTCAGGAATATGTGTCTTTCTGTACACTCCCAGCACTTCTCCATCTGCATCAATTATTGCAATTGAATTAAACTGAGTGTTACCTACTCTCTCAAAAAAGCTAATTGGAAGTACTACATCAAGCTCCTTTGCAACCTTTTTGAAATGATTTACTGCTGGATTTTCTTCGATTGGTTTTGCCAGCTCCATATATTCAAATTTCTGGAGCTGACAAAAATATGGAGTTTCAAACAACTCCTGAATTAGTATGATATTTGCCCCCTTATCAGCGGCTTCTCGCACCAGTCTATCAGCTTTCATCAAAGTCTCTTCTGCATTCCAGCTACAACTCATCTGTGTAGCTGCCACCTTCACTTTTCTCATATCAGTTTCTCCTGTAATACACATCACAATTTTTTCCTAAACACAAAAGAGACAATCTCATAAGATTGCCTCTTTGCTTATCTATTTCATATATGGCTGATTCCACAAATTAAGTGTGGTTCCAATTCCCTTTTCCAACGCCTTCTGATAACAGTCATATCCCCATGACAAATCCTCAAGTGGCATTCCACCAATTGAACACATTACTATTTCATCATGGTCTTTTCTGCCTTGAGATTTGCCATTTACTATATCACACAGATTAATAACATTCTCTCTTGGTGTCTGACCTGATTCTACCAAATGTACAAAGTGGATTCCCATAATTACCCACTCTCGCTTATTTCCAAATTCATCAACTGGTCCTCTGGCAATGAAATTACTCAGATATTTCTGATACATTCCATAATTGTCCACCACCATTGTTGTATTGAGGAAATCATCATATTTTCTGTAGAGGAATGAACCCATACTGAATACGGTTGCTCCTTTTTTGAACCATTCCATATTGAACTCTTCCATGTTCTCCTTGGTGACAGACATTGCCTCCGACACTACATCAGCATCACGGCATGCCTCCTCAAGACTGTCACAGATTATAATCTCTTTTACCTGTGGATATTTTTCCTCGATGAATTCCTTCATTGCAAGCGCAGTCTTGGATTTTGCAGAGCTTCCTCTTATCTTAATCTTTTTGATATTAGGAAGTACCTCCATATAACACATCAACGCACACTTGTTGATAACTCCCGGTCCCAATAACGACAGGACCTCTGAATCCTTATTTGCAAGATAGCTTGCTGCCATTGCAGGCATGGCACCGGTTCTCATTGCAGACAAGAGATTAGCGGACATAATAGCCTTCGGCGCCCCTGTATCAACATCAGAGAGAGTTACCATAAGAATGGATCTGGGTAATCCCAAAGCCGAATTATGGCTGTTTGAACCATAATACTTCTGGCCTGCAATATGAAAGCGCCCTCCCAGATATGCAGGCATTGCCATAAATCTCCTATCTGGTCCATCATCAAGTGGAAATCCTTCTATGTCCGATTTCTGTGGAAAATTCATCTGAAGTCCATGCTCATCTGCCTTCGGACCTCCCAGCAAAAAATCCTTTTTTCCAAAGAGGGACAGTGTGTCCCTCATTGTCTCTATACATCCCGCTGCATCTAATACCCCGGCTTTTATCATATCCTCTTCATTCAGATACAGGAAATCAATCTTTGGATAACTCATGCTATTTTCCTCCGCTATCAATTATTTTTTAAGTTTTGTCCACATTTCGTCGTAAATAGCGAGTGTATCTGTATCGAGATAGCTTACGAACTCCCCACTGGAAATTACGTCGGATGGTACATTTTTTGCCTCATTATTTACATACTCATCACCCATCATCTCAAGTGCTGCTGTATTTGGACACAGATATGGGAAATCTGAAATATTCATCTGTGCAGCCTCAGCAGACAACATATAGTTGATAAATTCCATAGCACCATCATAGTTCTTGGCACCCTTTGGAATTGCCCAGTTATCTAAGAATACATATGCACCTTCTGTTGGATATACGATTTCAATATCAGGATTCTCATCCATTGCAAGTGCAACCTCTGCAGACCATATCATTCCCACCGAGCAATCCCCTGAAATAAGGGCTGATTTTGGTGAATCTGAATCATAGAGCTTCACATTGTTTTTTAATGTCAAAAGCTTCTCCTCCACACTTGCCAAGGTGTCAGAATCTGTCTCGTTCATAGATAATCCCATTGAGCGCTCTGTCATTCCTATCACTGCACGATAGTCATCTAAAACTACAAGCTGTCCCTCTAATGATGGATCAAACAAATCTGCATATGATGTGATTTCCTTATCTACTTTTGCTGTATTCACTGCAATACAAGCAACACCACCTTCATATGGAACTGTATATACATTTCCCGGATCATAGCTCTCGTTCAAATATGCTTCATCTATATTTGACAGGTTTGTCAATTTATCCTTGTCCAAAGCTTCAAGTTTATCCTGCGCTACAAGATACTCTACTGCATAATCAGAAGGAAGAATTACATCATATGTTCCCTCTGACTCTGATTTAAGTTTTGCTAACAGGTCCTCATTTGATGAATATGTAGACACATTCACCTTAATACCAGATTCCTCTTCAAAGGCTTTTATTGCTGATTCTGATACATACTCTGTCCACACGAATACATTTATCTCACCATTTTTTCCGGCGCTTCCTGAACTTCCACATCCAACAAACATAGAACAAGCCATAGCACCTACCATAATCAGGCTCAAAATTTTCTTTTTCATAACTTTTACCTCCATCTCATATATTCAATGTCTCTAACTGCTCTTCTTTTTAAACAAGTCTCCCTGTGTCAATACAACAAAAAGAATTGTTCCCACAAGAATCAGAGTTGATAACGCATTTACATCAGGAGACACACCACTCTTGACGCTTTCCATAACCTTAAGAGGATATGTCTTTGTCTGTCCATATACAAAGTAACTTATTATCACATCATCAATAGACAATGTGAATGCTAACAGAGCGCCTCCCAAAATTCCTGGCGCAAGCACCGGAAGTGTGACCTCAAAAAAAGTAACTATCCTGTTTGCACCCAAATCCATGCTCGCTTCCTCAATGGAGTTGTCATAGCCTGCAAGCCTTGCTCTTACATTGAAGATTACAAACGGAATACAAAATGTCACATGAGCAAGGATTAGGGTAAGCATTCCTCTTGGTATATTTACTTTTGCAAAAATGGTCAATAATGAAATACCAAGCACAATCTCTGGTATGACCACAGGAATATATAACAGGCCGTCAATAAGTCCTTTCCCTTTAAATTTGTACCTATACATTCCAATGGCGCCAAGCGTACCTATTATGGTGGCAAGCACTGTACTTACAATTGCAATAATCATGGTATTTCCCAAAGCCTCCAACAGGGATGTGTTATCCCACAGCTTTATGTACCAGTCAAAGGTAAATCCCTTCCAGCTCATATATGGTTTCGTTGTGGTTGCATTAAATGAATTCACCACTATAACTGATATTGGCAAAAACAGAAACACATACACCAGCGTACAGAATACAATGCTTAGTCTCTTTATTCTTTTTGCTTTTTTCTCTCTCTTCATCTAAGCACCTCCTACACGCCAAGTGAATCCATATCTCCACCGAGCTTCTGATATATCTTTACCAAAATAAGTGTTACCACTATCAGGATAATTGACAGTGCTGCTCCAAGTGGCCAGTTATTTCCGCTCTGGAATTGTCTCTCAATCAGGTTTCCAATTACATCTGAATTTCCTCCGCCCAATATATCTGATACGAAGAAATATCCAAGGCATGGTATGAACACCATGAGGCTTCCTGAAAAAATACCACTTGATGTAAGTGGAAGTATAACCTCAAGGAATGTACTCACAGGTCTTGCACCTAAGTCTGATGATGCCTCAAGTAATGAACTGTCCAGCTTTTCTATTGCTGTATACAATGGAAGAATCATAAAAGGTATCAGACAGTACACCATACCAAGAATTGTTGTTCCCTGCTTATACAAAAACTCGATTGGTTCCTTTGCTATTCCTATTCCTGCCAACAATGAGTTCAGCCAGCCACTGCTGCCAAGAAATGTTCTCCAACCATAAATTCTTATAAGTGAGTTTGTCCAAAATGGTATGATTACAAGCATATAAAGAATTTTCTTCTTTTTGCTTTTGGTTCTGGCGATTATGTATGAAAATGGATAGCCGACCAATATACAAATCACTGTTGTAACCAAAGCTATTACTATTGACTGGGCATATATTTTCAGATAGTCCACATTTGCCAGTCTCACATAATTCTCAAGGGTAAAATCAAAAGTTACATTATAAAATTCATCAATGGAGCAAAAACTCATCACTGCCACATATATCAGAGGAACCGCAATAAGAAGTACCATTATTATGGTAACAGGTCCAACTGTTACCAAAGCTGGTAATGTATTTGCTCTGAATTCGTGCTTTGTTTTCTCATGTTTCATAAAGCACCTCCTAAGCCAGCTTAATGTTATTTAACGCCTCGAATATGTAATGACTCTCATTATGAATCAAGACTGCATCATCTATATTCCAATATGGATAACATTTACTTCCTATAGGTGGCAGCTCCTGACCTGCAAGTCTTTCAATCTTCAGTTCATTTCCATTTGGTAAAGATACAATACATTTCAGCACTGAACCGACATAAATGTAATCCTTAACCTGTGCCTCCAATTCAAAGCCCTCCACTGGCTCTGTTGCAAATCTCATTTTTTCAGGACGAACTGATATGGTAGCATATTCAAGAAGTGAGAAGTCTTCCGGACATTTCACTGACACAGCTCCATTCTCAAGTGTCATTGTAGCCACGCCATCTGTGATGCTTGTTATACATCCATCATAGATATTGGTTTCACCAATAAATGTTGCTACAAACTTTGTTTTCGGATGCTCGTAAATCTCTGTAGGAGTGGCGAGCTGATCAATAACACCGTCATGCATAACCGCAATTCTGTCACTCATTGTGAGCGCTTCCTCCTGGTCATGAGTTACATATATAAAAGTAATATTTAACTTCTTCTGCAATCTCTTTAACTCAAGCTGCATCTGCTTTCTAAGCTTAAGATCAAGAGCTCCTAATGGCTCATCCAAAAGGAGTACTCGTGGTCTATTAATCAGTGCTCTTGCAATAGCAACCCTTTGCTTCTGTCCACCTGAAAGCTGTGATGGATATCGCTTTTCGAAGCCTCCAAGCTGAACCATCTCCATCATTTCATATACACGTTCCTTGATTTCAGCCTTTGGAACCTTCTTCATCTTTAATCCATAAGCTATATTGTCATATATGGTTTTATGTGGAAATAGAGCATATGACTGGAATACGGTATTTACATTTCTCTCGAAGGGTTCCTTATCCTCTACTCGCTCTCCCTCCACCATAATTGTTCCTGTTGTAGGTTCCTCAAAACCAGCAATCATTCTTAGGGTTGTGGTTTTTCCACATCCTGATGAACCTAAAAGTGTCAAAAACTCGCCCTCTTCTATAGAAAGGTTCAAATCCTTCACTACATGATTGCTCCCATATATTTTGTTTACACCTTCGATCTCAACTATCTTTCCCATGGGATCACCTCTCTATCTGTTATTAAAGGGCTTTTGCGCCTCTTTCACCTGTTCTGATTCGGATAGCATCCTCAATATTTCTGATGAATATCTTTCCGTCTCCCACGTGTCCTGTCACACATGTTTCACGAACCTTTTCGATGATTTTCTCTACATCCTTGTCTTCCACAACAACCTCTACTCTTACCTTTGGAAGTAGATTAATTGTTGTTTTAAATCCTCTAATCTCATTTACTGCTCCTTCTGTGTCAGAGGTTGTTCCCTTTTGAGTTCCGCAACCCATTACAGTGGAAAGTGTCATACCACCACAATTGACATCATCAAGAATTTTCTTAATATCCTCAAGTTTTTCTGGTCTGATTAATATAACTAACTCTTTCATAAATATTTCCTCCTTAACATTCTGATCCTCTTATAACAGCAAAAAGGAGCTCATCCTACAGGGATAAGCTCCTTTGCTCAAATAATCTTTTTATTTCGTTTCTATGACTATAGCTCATTATTTTTTTCAGTTCAATTATCCTGTTTGACCATTTTTCTACTTAAAAAGTAGTAGTTATTCAAACTCTTTTACCATTTTGAACAGTTGCACACGATTTTTTATTCCCAATTTGCGGTAAATATTTAATATATGTTTTTTGAGAGTGTTTGGAGTAATTACAAGCTCCTCACATATATCTGTATTATCCTTTCCAGACATGAGCTGTTTCAAGATAGTATGTTCTCTTCTGGTCAAGTCATATTTTGCAACAGCCTCTGTCACAGTTATCTTGCTGATTCCCGTCTCTCCAGACTTATAAAACTGCTCCAGCCTATATGCCAGATGATCCTTTAGCATATCCAGCACAAATATATCATCATAGTGAAAATCCTCTTTTCCTATGGTCCGATAAAAGGTGATTGCACCAAGAAATTTCTTGTGACGAGCAATCACAATTTGGAGAGCATAATGCCAATTGTTTGGTTTGTATACCTTTTTATAATAGTCAGTTTGTACTCTGGCTTCATCTGAAATAATATCTGTCTCCCTGTATATGAGCATTTTCCCACTTGCCACAATTCCACGGCTGTAATCCAAATCCTCATACATTTCTGACAAGTCCATATCACAATTGTAAGTTACCGGATTGCACAACAGTCTTCCCTCCTCTGTTGATGCCATATAAAAGTCTGCACTGTCAAAATCCAGAACCATTTTGAGCTGGTCAAGCAACTCATACCGCATATCGTTGAAACATTCTGTAGTATGGATTTTATATATTATATTATTCAGTATAATCCAATCGTTGGTTTCCATTTTCCTCATAATCCACACTCCTTATCTCTATAAACTAAAAAAAGCAAAGAGACTCTTCTTAGCCTCTTTGCCTTAATTGGTTGCATATTATCACATTTTATTTTTCTCGTCAACACACGCGGTGTTTACAAAATCTTTTTCACGCTCTCCCCCGCGGTGAGTTCAAAAGGAATTATTTCATGTGTCGCTGGTTTATTCAAATCGATCATATTAAACAATAGCTCCACACTTCTCACTGCGAGATCCTTGTGGTGCTGTCTTATAGACACAATCTTTGGATTATAATAATCCGCCAAAGTAGTTCCGTCAAATCCTGTGATGGAGATATCATCAGGAACTGACAACCCTTTGTCCCTTATCGCTCTTATAGCCCCAATTGCCATTACATCTGAGATTGCAAATACTGCAGTTATTGGAATATCCTTCTCCAAAAGTCTCGTCATAGCTTCATATGCACTGTCGAACGAGAATCTAGCCTTCTCATAATATCTCTCGTCCCATTTTATGCCATGTCTCTCAAGACTCTTTATGTAACCCTTATGTCTAGATATAGCGGTCTCTGATATTTCCAGATTACCCCCAAGCTCCGCTATGTTCCTATGTCCGTTCTGTATCAGATAATCCACTGCACACTCTGCAGCCGCCTCATCATCAATTGCCACCGATGATAAGTTCTTCAACTCCCAACCTTCGGCACCTGTTGTAACAAGGACACAGGGAATATCAAATTTAGCCACACTCTCCCCAAAATCCTGCTTACCACCACCTAGGAATAAAACGCCAAGAGGTTTTCTCTCCCTACATAGGCGTGTTGCTTCCTTGCCGATGTTGTCATCCTCATCCAGATAAGTAACCGTTACTGTATATCCCGTCACATCAATAACTGTCTGTATCTCCTCAATTATGCTTGCAAAGAGCATATTGAAGGTACCTTTTACCAGAACGAGTATATTTTTTGAAGTATTCTGCTTTAATCGCTTGGCATTATTATTTGGAACAAAACCATGAGCTTCCACGATTTCCATTATCTTTTTTCTAGCTTCCGGACTGACGTCCTTCCTATCATTCAAGACTCTGGATACTGTTGTTACAGAGTATCCAGATTCTTTTGCTATATCTACAATTGTCATATTTTACCCCTTAACAGAGTTTTATCCTTTTACAGCTCCTGCCAAAACACCCTCTATTATATACTTTTGACAAATAATATAAAAGATTACAATTGGTAAAATTGCAAGAACAAGTACAGCCATCATTGCTCCCCAGTCAATCTGTCCATGGCTTTGCTTAAGATACTGAACTGCAATTGGAATAGTTTTATATTTATTAATGTTCAAAACAAGGCTTGGAAGAAGGTAATCGTTCCATACCCACATAGCCTCAAGGATTGCAACTGTAACAGTTGTTGGCTTAAGGATTGGAAATACTACTAAAAAGAATGTCTGGAGTGGTGTACATCCATCAATCATAGCAGCTTCTTCAATCTCAAGTGAAATACTTTTCACAAATCCTGTGAACATAAATACTGCAAGTCCTGCTCCAAATCCCAGGTAAACCACAATAATTCCAAGTGGATTTGAAAGATGAAGCATATTTGCAAATTTTGATAATGTAAACATTACCATCTGGAATGGTACAATCATTGAGAAAAGGCAAAGTGTATACATTAACTTTGTTCCTTTTGTCTTTACTCTTACTATGTACCATGCACACATAGAGCAACACAAAACAATAAGAAGCACAGCTCCAACTGTAATGAAAAGTGAATTTCCAAAGCAAGAAAGGAAATTTGTTGCCTTAAGACCGTTCTGATAGTTAAGTGTTCCGCAAAACAGATTCTTTGTTCCTGCTATAAATTCACTCCATCCCTCTGTAATCTTGTTTGCACTGATTCCAAATGGATAACGGAAAATAAATGCTTTTCTCTTGAAGGAGTTGAGAACTACTACAAGAATAGGTGATATCCAAAGAATACTTATAATTGTAAACAATGCTGTAAGTATCCAGCCATGTTTCGCACGTCTTACTGTGCTGACCTGTTCTTTATTTGCTGCCATTAGCTTTCTACCTCCTTGCTTGTTGTGAGCTTATTCTGCACTACTGCAATTATAGCTACGAGGATGAAGAAGATTACAGCCTTCGCCTGACCAATTCCCTGCCATCCGCTTGTTCCATACATTGTGTCATAGATGTTAAGTGCTAAGAGCTGTGAAAGCTTTCCTGGGTTACCTCCTGTAAGGGCAAGGTTCTGGTCGAAAAGCTTAAATCCATTTGTCAATGTAAGGAATGTACAAATTGTAATTGTTGGCATAAGCATTGGAAGTGTTACATGACGAAGAAGCTGCCATGCATTTGCTCCATCTATTTTTGCTGCCTCGATAAGCTCTCCCGGAATGTTCTGAATACCTGCAATGTAGATAATCATCATATATCCTATCTGCTGCCAACAAACCACTATAACCATTCCCCAGAATGCAGACCACTGTGATGTAACAATTGTCTTTGAGAAATTCTGCAAAATTGCATTAAATATCATTAACCATACATATGAAAGTACGATTCCTCCAATAAGGTTTGGAAGAAAGAAGACTGTTCTGAAAAGGTTTGTTCCTTTGATTCCCTTTGTAAGTGCCATTGCAATGATAAATGACATAATGTTAATTATACAAACAGACACAACTGTGAACAATGCTGTATACCACATTGAATGTAAAAATGATGTATCAAGAGTGCCATTTACAACGAAAATCTTTGTGTAATTTTTTAATCCTACCCAAGACCAATCTGTTACTGTTGTGAATTCACAAAACGATAAGAAGATACCATATAAAAACGGAACTATAAATCCGATTGTAAATGCGAGTAACGTTGGGAGTGCAAATATTGGAAAATATTTTCTTATTGCTTTTTCCATAACTGTTCCTTTCTCTACACGACCTGACAATATTAAAGGGGCAGGTGACTTATCACCCACCCCTTTTATTTCCTATAACTAAACTCATGCCTGGTTAGAAGAATTATTTATTCTCCTCTGCCCAGTAGTATGCCCACTGATCAACGAATGCTGTTGCAACATCATCCCATGAACCACCACGCTCTGTGTACTCTGTAAGCGGAGCAATTACGTCAGCTCTCCAGTCATCAACTGCAGGTGTTGCATTGAAGCTCCATGCTACAGATGTCTTTCCAGCTGCTGCGTACTCATTAGCCATTGCTGCGAATCCATTCTGTGAAGCGAAATCGCCTGTGAATGTATCAAATGGAGCTGTGAGTCCCATCTCTGTGTTAATTGCTGTACGTCCTTCATCAGATGTGATTACCCACTCTAAGAATGCAAGTGTTGAATCGATATCTTCCTGTGAAGCTTTGCTGTTTACTGCCCAATAGTTCTCTGTTCCAACTGCAAGACCTTCGTTAGCATCATCTACACCAAAGTAGATTGGCATCATTGAAAGGTCATCTGTTGTTACTAAGTATCCGTTCTCTGGATTACTGAATGCTGCATACTCCCAGTCACCATTCTGGTAGAATACTGCCTCACCCATTCCAAGCTCTTCCTCTGCGTTTAATGCACCTGAATCAAGTGTAGCTTTATCAGCAGCTGAAGTATTTACATATAAATCCCAAACGTTCTTGAAGTTATCAAGATATTTTCCTGTAATCTCTGACTGTCCAGCAACAAGATCACATCCTGCATCCTTGAACTCATAGTAAAGCTCGATTCCTGCAAGGTGTCCTGAGAATCTCCAGTTAGATCCTGAATCAAGACCAGATGACGCAAATGCCTCTGTAAGCTCTGTTCCACATGCCTCGTTGATTGCATCAACATTTGAGTTGATATCCTCACATACAGCCTTTAATGTATCAAAGTTGTCAATCTCATCGATTGAAGAAATAACTGCGCCTTCATAATTATCGATGTAATTCTGAAGAATTGTCTTGTTATAAATAAGTCCATAGCACTCATAACAGTTAGCAACACCTGCGATGATTCCATCGTTCTCGATTGCAAGTGACTTATCTGTTAAGTGTGAATACAATGCACTGTCTGATAAATCATATGTATAATCAACCCACTCCTGCGCGTCAGACTTGCTTCCGATTGTGAAGATTGTTGGAGCATCTGACTTAGCTAACTCTGACTGAAGTGTTGTCTTGTACTGTCCATCAGCAGCTGTAACAACTGTTACATCTACACCTGTCTGCTCTGTGTAAGTAGCAGCTAAATCCTGCCATGCCTGATCTGTCTCTGGCTTGAAGTTTAATAAATAAACTGAACCTTCCCCAGCCTCTACTGTAGCTCCTGCCTCTGTTCCACCAGCAGATGCTCCTGTTTCCTTGTCTGAGCCACATCCTGCAAACATTGTTGCAACCATTGCTGAACAAAGTAAAGCAGATACTAATTTCTTTTTCATTTTTTACCCTCCTAGTTTTAAAACAATTCTTTGCTCACATTATCGAAATGTTTATGAAAATGTTTTCGGTAATGTTTGCGGTAACGTTTTCAGCATGGTAAGTATAACCCTATATCTGATAATTTCGCAATACCCCAATTATATATTCTGTACATATACACATTTTTGTACGTGTTTTTTTGTGCACATTCAACAAAATATAATGCATTTTAATCCAAAATCGACCTGATGCTCGCCTCTACAGTTCCGTTAATTGAAAAGCATTTACCCTGTATGGACTTTCTGCATTCATTACGTTGAATGTGTTGTAACCATCGAAACGCATTGCTGTGTAAAGCTTGCATACAGTCTTCACTTCTGCGTATAAGTAGGTGATTGTGGTTCCTGTTGATACTCGGAAATTGCACCCATTCACGTAACTATGTACGCTGGAGTAATCCCTGCGGAATGTCCAGCCAGAGCCTGGGATTGCTCCTACATCTGACAACGAAGCATCAATAGTTGCGTAACTGCCTGCTGGCACAACTAGATTATCCTCTTCTGTACTGACTGCAAGCCTTCCTGATGTTCCGCCAACACAGCCTTCTGGCTTGTCGACCCTCACGCCTGCCAGTACGAAACGTCTTGTCTCGCCGTTGATTACAGTATCGAAGTAACTCATTAAACCTGTTTCGCTGTAAGAGTGGACACTTCCGATATTGTAAGAGTACGAAGTACTATCCCTTAACTGTCTCCCTGCGGTGTAACCTTCACCATCGTTAAGTGCCTGATACTGGACGTTTATTTGCTCGGATGGAGACGTCGGTGGGCAAACAATATGCAAAGGCTTATTGTAACGACTTGAAAATGTGCTTGTATTAGTCCATACCTTTGCATTGACCCAATCGGTAAGCGACATTATAGTTTTACCGTCATCCTTCCATTTGCCTTTACTGTTCTTTGTCTTCGTACCAATTACTGGCTGGGCGTAAACGGTCATAACTCCGTTGTTACCGAAGTTAGCACCTGAACCCATTCCCCAATAAGTAATCTTCCAGCTCTCGAACAAATGCGCGGTGTCTACATATCCACTAGTACATGCAGATGAAGGTAATCCTGCTGTTGTAATATATGTAACCTGTAATGCCCCAGATGGGATTGTGTAATCCAACAGTGGGTATGTTGTTACATAGTAACCCTTTGTATACCAGTAACCTTTGGCTTTGTCTCCAACCTTCTTATCATGTGTGAACCACCCAACATGAGTTCCATCCCATGGATTAGTGCCCTCGTATACCACACCTTCCTCATGAGCCCCAACATCTGAACTATGTGCTTCCACGTTCTGGGTTACCGCTAGCGAAATAAACACTATCACCCCGAAACACAGTAATAACCTTAGTCTACTACTTATTTTTTCTTTCACTTTTCTCTTTTCCTCCTTTACATTAGAACGACAAAAAGGGATAGCCTACTAAATTAATAGTAAACTATCCCTGTGAAACTGTTTCTTATCTATTACACCTGCATACCATGAACATCTCTTAAATGTGCATGAGCCTCCTCTGGGTCTGTGGTATCAAATCCACAAATTGAACAATGAAAACTATCCGGTGTAAGCGAAATGGAATCTGATGCCTCTTCTAAAGTCATCCCAGCGTATGGGTCACTCTCCTCTACACTTTCTGCTGTGCTTTCTGCAGGCTCGCTCGCTGTACTTTCTGTTGGTGCCTCTGCCTGACTACTCTGACTTGCTGTTCCAGAGCCACTACTTACTGCTACCTTTTCAGTACCCAAGTAACTATTGCTTACGAAACCTTCGCCACCGTTGTAACTGATTCTGTACCAACCTGTTTCATTACACTGACCTGTTACGGTTACTTCCTGATTTGTTGAAAGACTTCCAAGCTTTCCACCTGTCTGCTCTGGTAAATCTCTTACACTCACTGTAGACTGTGCGTACATAACCTGATTTAACTCTGTGTAAGAGTATGGGGAACTTCTTCCACTGCTGTGGTTACCTCTACTACTGGGGTTTCTTCCTCAGTGATTGGCTCCTCGACTACTTCTGTAGCTACTTCTGTTTCAACTTCTTCAGTTGGTGCGTCTTATACTTCTACCCTCACGATTTCTGCTTCTGTTTCTTCCTCGACTACTTCTGTGCCGCATCCACCGCAACCTACTAAACTTACTGTCATCATTAATCCAAGCATTACTGCTACTAAACTCTTTTTCATACTACTTATTCTCCTTTGGGCTTTTCTTTTGATTTATTATAAAGTGTTGTAAATTATATAGATGTTTTTAGAAATGCATTTTTCCCACAAATTGGCCACACTCTTAGTTTCCAAAGGAATCTATTGGCTTAGATGTGCTAGTCTGTTTGTCCATCGATTTAATTTCTGGATATGTTTTAATATTGAGATATCCTGCTGTATTATATACTTCAATTGCCTTGTTTGTGATTTGTAAAAGCTTTCTATGAACATTCCATAGTACCTCTTCATTATTTTCTGTTTCTAAAGGAAATCCATAAGCATTTCGATACTCATCCGACTTAGCAATCAACGACTTCCTAGCACATTCCGGCCCACATTCGCAATCATCTTCGAAAAAAATCTTTTTAGGATATACACACTCTCCGCCATTTTTCATGATGTACAGCTTACAGAATTTTTCAAACGTCTTTGAAAATGCTCTATCCTCTTCTGTTTGTATAAGTATGGATTCCTTATATGGCTTAACATTCGCTACCATATCAAAATCCCTATCACTCTCAAATACCCTTAAACTTCTGTCTTTTCCAAAACAACTAATGAAATAGTACTCAGCACATAGAATATTCCAAACAATGAGACGATACCCATATTGCCTGGACAACCTTCTAAGCGAAATATAAATATCCCGAATTGCTTTATTTGCAGGTATTGTATCTAGAATAACAACCACTGTCTCTCCCGCTTTCAGCAATTCTTCAGATTTCTTTACAAGATTGCCATTCCCATCCGAATATTCCAACAGGCAATGAAGTTTTTCAGGTAATGAATAACGAAACAACCGAGATAAATAATCATCAGCCTTATCTTCAAAAAGATATTTCATAGTGACACCTCCAATTGATTCCTGTCAAGCGTCACAAAACAGGTGTCGTCAAAATCACAGAATCTTCTCTCCGTTTTGTAATCAACGATTGTAACGCAATCTGCATCCCTCAATGCTTCCAGTTTCACCGACTCTTCATCATATAAGTCAAACCTATCCAGAATCAGAAGCTTCGGATTGCCTGAAATAATCTTGTTAAGATCAATACCCATAATAATATCGTGATATGTTATAGCGACCATATCCTTCTCTCCAATTGATTTTACCATTTTTACTAACAGTGTTTTACCTGTTGCGGAGTCCGAATGAAAGTTATAAAGTCCAGGCTCTAAATTAATACTTACTTTTCGATTCATAGCAATAAAATCTATCATAATACATCCTCATTAAAACTATCTATTGTAAATGTTCTCTCAGCATAAATGATTGGAGACTTACGAGTATGAGCATCAACAATCGTCACACCAAAATCATGTAGCAAAATTTTGCCATTCTCACAGTAATTAAATACAGCATCTCTGGCATTTAGTCCACATTCTTGCAAATCTATAATCTTATCAGGCATCAATTCTACACAAATTGCTGCTTTGCAACCGGTACTTAACTCAGAAAGATACAGCTTTACACCAAATCGATCGGTAAAGGTCATGTCATCAATCATATCACCAGAATCAACAGCTTTTATAATATTCATTATTGACTCACTCACAGAGATTTTAAGTTTTGAAAACTCCGCATCTATATCTATAACGTCAGCTTTTACTTTCTCTGCATCAAATACTTGTAACATATAAAACTCCCTTCGCGAATTTACAAACTACTTCCTTTTCTTTTGATTTATTATAAAGGGGCGTATTCTTGTAGATGGTTTTTAGAAATGCCTAACCAAGTTGTATTGTAGCAAAAACAGAGCAAATTATCAATTAAACAACATTATCACGTGTCTGTTCAAATATGGCAGCCTTCATTCTATGATACCAATGATTTTACCTAAAATAGGCCGAAAAAGTGCAACAAAAAAAGCCGGGCGACTGCTGGTAGCTTCCGCGCTACCGTCTTAGTCA